>NZ_JAWDKL010000049.1:0-7301 GCF_032464675.1 Roseobacter sp. HKCCA0434 | reverse complement strand
CAGACCAGTGAAAGAGGCGCCGCCCATCAGCGGATGTGGCCCAAGGCCGCAACCGTTCCGAACCGGAAAGGAGACACGGATGGACAACGATTGGCTCGAAAGCCGGGTGGCAGAAGCCGCCGCCCTGATCGCGAAGGGGGGCTTCTCCGCCCAGATCGGTCAGCGGTTCCTCGCACAGCACCTGCGCTGATCCGGTCCCAGCACGACCGGGCATCACCACCACGTCAAGGATAGACACCATGAAAGATACCAACCACATCGCCGCAGAAACGGTTTCCTACATCCCCGTGAGCGACCTCGCGCTGTCGCCCATGAACCCCCGTCAGACCGTGAGCGACGAGGAAATCCTCGCACTGGTCGCGAGCATCGAGAGCGTCGGTCTGATCCAGTCCCTCGCGGGCTTCGATACCGGCGAGCGGGTCGAGATCGTCGCGGGCGGGCGTCGCCTCCGTGCGCTCCAAGCCCTTGCCGAGAATGCCGCCGATGAATGGGCCGGGTTCGCCGTACCGGTGCGCGTGACCGCCGACAGGACCGAGGCGCAATCGTGGGCTTCGACCGAGAACATCATGCGCGCCGAACTGCACCCCGCAGATGAAATCCGCGCCTTCGCCGACCTCGCCACCACCGGCTATCCCATCGAGAAGGTGGCGCAGACCTTCGGCGTCACCGTGCGCCGGGTCCAGCAGCGCATGAAGCTGGCAGGGCTACCCGCGCCGATCCTCGACGCGCTGCGGGCCGACAAGCTGACACTGGACGCGGCAGCGGCCTACACGCTGGCACAGGACGAGGCTCATGCGCTCGCTGTGTTCGAGGACATGAACGGCACCTACTACGGCAGCGAAGCCTACACCATCCGGCGCAAACTGACGGCGGCGATGGCTGATGGTGGGGGCCGGGAAGGCAAGTTCGTGGGTCGCGAGGATTACGAGGCCGCAGGCGGCACCATCACCACCGACCTGTTCGAGGACAAGGTGCATTTCAACGACGCGGCGCTCTTGACCGAACTGGCGACTGCCAAGCTGGAAGAAATCGCCACTGACTTGCGGGCGGAAGGCTGGAAGTGGGTTGAGACCAGCACGGAGGACACCCCGTGGGACATCAAGCAGAAGATGGGCCGCACCTATGCCGAGCCGATCGGCCTGACCGACGAGGAACAGGCGCGCTATGACGATCTGGCCGAGAAGGTCGAATATGGCGAAGCGACCGACGAGGAACAGGAGGAAGCCGAGGCCCTGTCGGAGAAGATGGACCGGCCCGGTCCCTACAGCGCCGAGCAGATGGCCCATGCGGGCGTGTTCGTCACCCTCGACTGGAGCGGCAAGGTTCACATCGAAGCTGGCATGGTCCGCCCCGAGGACATCGACGCCGCCGTCGAGGCGGGCATCTGCCGCAAGTCCGCCCATGTCGGTACGGGAACCACCGAGAAGCCCAAGTACCCGCAGGCGCTGACCGACGACATGACCCGCATCCGCAATGCCGCCATCCAGCGCGCCTTGGCGAAGAAGCCGGAACTGGCACTGGACCTGCTGACCTTCGTGCTGGCCTCCGACCTGTCCTCCTACGCGGCCCCGGTCGCGGTGAACATGGAGACCATGCCCAACATGCCGAAGAACGACATGGGGCTGGACGAGGATGCGCGGTTCGATCCGACCTATACCGTGCGATTCAAGCGCGATGCAGGCACGGTCGAGACCTTCGAGACCTTCCGCGCTTCACCCAAGAAGCAGCGCAACGCGCTTCTGACGGCAGCGATCGCGCGCGGCTTCGGCTCCGACCTGCACGGCAACGGCACCAAGCGCGCCTTCGTGGACCACATCGCCTCCATGCTGGTCCCGAATGTCCGCGATGTCTGGACCCCGAACGAGGCGTTCTTCAAGCGGCTGACGGCGGCGCAACTGGACGAGGTGTTCGCCGAGGTTCTGGGTAAGGCCCCCAGCGCCGAGACCGTGAAGATGAAGAAGGCCGACAAGGTTGCGGCCCTCGCTCTCTGGTTCGAGGACCCCGATGCCCAGAAGGCCCTGACGGCGGATCAGAAGGCCCGCGTGAAGGCGTGGCACCCGGTCGAGATGGGCTTCGAGACCACCGACGACACGGTGCAGGCCGAGTGAGCGACAGGGCAGGGGCCGCATGGCCCCTGCCTCCCCGAACCCCCAGCGGACCACGGAGGAGACGAGACATGGCGGAATTCTGCGGACACGCGCACCCGGTCCTGGCTGTCCCTTGCGCGACCTGCCGCGCGAAGCCCGGCGGCTGGTGCAAGCGCCCGAGTGGCCACCGGGCCTCCGACTTCCATCAATCGCGCAAGGACCTCGCCGATGCGCTGTTCATTCGGCAGCACGGGCCGGATGCCAGCATCGAGCGCAGCGCAACAGGCTGGGTGATCGACCCGACCGGATACCGCGAGGACCGAGAAGGGGGCGACGGCGGTGTTGACGTGCTGCCGCTGTTCGAGCAGGTAAGGAAGGCGAGCTGATGGCACGGATCGAGTACAGGACGCCGGGAACTCGACTGTGGTGGGGGTCCGTCCGGGAATGGGCCATCTGCGCGAAGCGGCTCGATGCCCGCCGCAGCTCCGAAGCTAGAAACATCGCGCTCGCCGCGCATGTGGAGGCTCTGCCACTTGAGCTGATCGCGGTGGATGCCGACAGGATCGCCATCGAGGCGGCGCTCGATCTCTTGATGGCCGGGCCGCCCGGCCTTTGCCGACCGCCGCGCGGCCTTCGGGCCGACGCACCCCACACACCGCGCATAATGGCCCTTTACAACCGGTGCAAAATGTTGGAACAAGATAAGAACACGATCACACCCGGCGCGAACTGGCTCGCCATCCACGGCAACCAGGGCCGCGCTTCCTGATCGAGAGATTCCTTGTGGTGAGGATGAGATTGGCCCCGCTTCGGCGGGGCCTTTCGCCTTTCAGGGGATGTGTACAGATTGCAATCACTTTCTAAAATTGCTATCATGCTGGTGTCGAGCGCAGGAGGTGACAAAACATGGGCAGCATGACGGTTCGCAACATTCCCGAGGACGATCACAACAACCTCAAGCTCGCCGCGAAGCTCAACGGTCGCAGCGTCGAGGAGGAAGTGCGCCGCATGATCGCGCGCGAGATGAAGCAACGCTTCGGCGGCGGCTTGGGTGCCACGATGCGGGCCTGCTGGGCTGGCATGACGGATGAACCTCTCGTCATCGAGCGATCGCAGGACGATCCGCGCCCGGTCGATTTCACATGATGATCCTCGATACGAATGTGGTCTCAGAGACGCAGCGGCCATCGCCCGACGAAAACGTCATGGCGTTCCTTGACCGCTGCAATCCGACCGAGACCTACATCACTGCGATCACGGTGGCGGAAATCCTCTACGGCATCGACCTGCTGCCCGAAGGTGCTCGGAAACGCGCCCTCGGCGACGCGGCCGCCAATCTATTCGAGCGCACCTTCGCAGATCGTATCCTTCCCTTCGATGCGCAGGCCGCCGGTCGCTACGCGCGCCACGCCGCCGCCGCCCGAGGGGCCGGGCAGGCGGTCCACTTCGCCGATGGGCAGATCGCGGCGATCGCGCTGGCCCATGACGGGGCCAGCGTCGCCACGCGCGACACGTCTCCCTTCAAGGCGATGGGTGTCACGACCATCGATCCCTGGACCGCCTAAGCGAGACCTGCGATGTGCAACCTCTATTCCAACACGCTGCCACCCGAGACGATGCGCCAGCTCTTCGGCGTCGAGGCGTCCGCCGATCGGCTCGGCAATGCCGAGCCGCTGACGGCGATCTTCCCGAAAGGCACCGCGCCCATCGTGCGCCCGGACGAGGACGGAGGCCGCGTCTTGGAGAATACGCACTGGGGCTTCGTGCTGCCGCAGGTCTCGAAGAGGACGGGCAAGCCGATTCAGCCCAAGGCCGTCAACAACGCCCGCGACGACAAGCTGTGCAGCTCACCCTTCTGGAAGTCGAGCTTCGCCGAGCGCCGCTGCCTCGTGCCCGCCACGAGCTTTTGCGAGGCCAAGGGCCGCAGTCCGGCCACCTATGTCTGGTTCGGCCTGGACGGCCCCGAGGCGCGCCCGCCCTTCGCCTTCGCGGGTGTCTGGCGCGGCTTCAAGGGCAACTATGGCGGCGAGCAGCGCGACCTCGTCACCTCCTCGATCGTCACCACCACGCCGAATGCGCTCACCCGCGAGACCCATCCCGACCGGATGCCGTGCATCCTCGATCCCGACGATTACGAGACATGGCTGACCGGCACACCGGATGCGGCCTTCGCGCTGATCGCGCCCTTTCCCGCCGAGCGCATGGTGATCCACCAGCAAGGCGAGACCCTGAAATCCGATCGAGGCGGGCTCGACTCGTAACGACCTGTCGCAGCGCCACTGCTTGACAGATCGCCGCCGCATCCGCGATGTCTGGAACATTGAGTGAACATCGTGAGTCCGAGCCGTGCCCGTCCATCCCTGCGATCCACCCCCTGCCTTCTCCTCCCGACCCGTGCGCCTGGTCGCGGCGCCGGTCAGCGCGGGCTTCCCGTCGCCGGCTGCGGACGATCTCGAAGACGAGATCGACCCCATCGCCTGGGTCGTGCGCCATCCGGCTTCGACCTTCTGGTGGCGGGTCGAGGGTGATTGCCTGATCGACGCCGGGATCCTCGATGGCGACATCATCGCCGTGGATCGCGCCGGAAAGGGCAGGCCCGGTCGCGCCGTCCTTGCCGTGGTGGACGGTGCCGTCACCGCGAAGATCCTGCGCCGTCGCGATGGACGCCCCATGCTCACCACGGCCAATCGCGCGAACGACTATCCCGACATCCCCATCACCGAGGATACGGAGATCTGGGGCGTCATCGCAGGCGTCGTGCGGCGCTACGAGCTGGCATGAAGCGCCCGATCGCGATCTCGGACAGCGCCAATTTCTACGTCTCGGCCGAGCGCCTGTTCGACCCCACCATCCGCTCCGCGCCCGTTATCGTCCTGTCCAACAACGATGGATGCGCGATTGCCCGTTCGGACCAGGCGAAATCCCTCGGAATCCGCATGGGGGAGCCGCTGCACCACATCCGAGACAAGATCGACGCGCATGGGGTGCGCGTCTTCAGCTCGAACTACACGCTCTACGGCGACATCTCGCGCCGCGTGGTCACGGTCTATCATGACTTCTCGCCATCGGTGGAGGTCTACTCGATCGACGAGTCCTTCCTCGACTTCTCCGGCTTCCGCGACCGCGACGCGCATGCGCGCAAAATGCGCGCCGCCGTCCTGCGCCGCATCGGCATCCCCGTCCGCGTCGGGATCGGGCCGACCAAGACCCTCGCCAAATGCGCGAACGAGCTGGCGAAGAAGAACCCGGTCTTCGACGGCGTGCTCGACATGATGGACGAGCAGATCGCAGGCTGGCTCCTGCCCAGGGTGCCGGTTGGCAACATCTGGGGCATTGGGTCGCGGACCGAGGCGAAGCTCCGCAAGCTCGGGATCACCACCGCGGCCGAGCTGCGCGACATGCCTGCGCGGCAGGCGCGCGCGCTCGGCACCCTGGTCCTGGAACGCACCGTGTTGGAGCTGCAAGGTGAGCCCTGTCTCTCCCTCGAAGAGGTCGAGCCGCAGCGCAAGGGCATGGCCGTCACCCGCTCCGCCTCCACCCCCATGACAGAGTTCGACACGCTGTTCGAGGCGCTGACCGCCCATGCTACCCGCGCCGCCGAGAAGCTGCGCCAGCATGGCCTCGTCGCGGGCACGCTGACCGCCTTCTTCCACACCAACCCGCACAAGCCCGATCGGCCGCAGCACTCGGCATCGAGGACCACCCGGCTCGTGCCGATGTCGGCCGACACCTTCGATCTCGTCGCGGCCGCGCGCAGATGCGCGCAGGCCGCCTGGCCGAAGGGGCAGGGGGGCTATGGCTTCACCAAGGCCGGGGTGATCCTCGACGATCTCGTGCGGGCCGAGGATCGGCCCCGCACGCTCTTCGACGCGCCCCGACCCCGATCGGCCGAGCTGATGGCCGCCCTCGATGCGGTCAACGACCGCTTCGGACGAAAGACCCTCACCATCGCCAGCGAAGGCACGACCCGGACTTGGAAGTTGCGCGCTGACATGCGCAGCCCGCGCTACACCACTCGGATCTCCGATCTGCCGGTCGTGCGGTAATCCCGATAGTGTCAGGTATCCCAAACCTCGGGAGGATGAGCTGGTGTCTCGAAGTCGTTTCGCCATTCTTGCAGCGGGCCGCGAAGATAGGCTTCAAGGGCGTCGTGGTTCACGCCTGCCTTAACAGCCTCGAATATCCTTTCAGCGCCATGCTGAAACCCTTTGCGGAACGCCTCTTCGCAAGGCCCGGCATTCATCACCCAGGTTCCGTCTTCGAGCTGCTTCATTCTGTCCTCCCCTTGCAGATCGCTTGCACATAGGAAGTCAACGTCACTCGCACCACCATTCGGGCCCGTCCGGCCATTCGCGCGCATAGCCTTCTTCCAGCATCACGTCGCCCGCCGTGCGGCCATCCGCCAGCACCAACCGTCCCAGGCCCCGTCCGTACCGATCGCGTTCCTCGAACAGGTGCAGCTCGACATCACCGCGCAGCAACTGGCGCATTCGCTGCGTCGCGCGATCCCCGATCAGACCCTCCTCCAGGCACTCAGCATGGCCGCCCGTGCTGGTCTCGGCCGCATCGAAACCGCCCCGCCCCGGCGACCCCCAGCCCACCAACCGCACGTTCAACCCGTCGCACCGCACATTGTCCCCATCGACCGCCTCCAGCCGCGCGCAGCTCACCGGGCTGGGGGTCGGCCCGGTCCCGGGACCGTCGCCCAGGGCTGATGCAGGATTGGGGGTCAGCAGCAAGGCGGATGTCGCTGCGAGGAGCGTTGCCAAGAGGTGTCGTCGAGCGTTCGGTTTCGTCGTCGTCATCGCCGTCAGTATCCCCCAGCTCTCCTAACGATCTCTTGATGGAGTCTGGCCCAGCAGGTCGATGCCGTACAGCGATCATTGATGGGTATCCTGCATTATCTGGTAAACGAAATTACCCGGTTTCAAGACCTTGGTGGTGAGTGCCGAGGTCATTGACCCGAGGCCGGAAATCGAACAGAAGGATGTCAGACTGAGCCAAACAGTTCTGAAGACCATCGGCCCCGAGCGATTTTTTGTTTGGGGTCGTTTGATTTTCGGGTCTGGCGACGGGCAGGTAGATCCAATCGCTAAGGTCATCGGCAGCTGAAGAAACTGCCTCAGCTCTCTCCAATTCAGGTTATCGACCTCATTATGTCGGGCTTCCCCCTGTCGGAATCCGTCATGGGCCAGGCTCTAGGGCGGCACGCCG
>NZ_JAWDKL010000048.1:0-7842 GCF_032464675.1 Roseobacter sp. HKCCA0434 | reverse complement strand
GCCCGCCACCTCGTCGCGCGCGGCGCTCAGATGGCCCAGCGCCTCGCGCGTGGCGGCGTCCTGGTTCAGCGCCAGCAGCGACTGGCCCAGCCCCGCGCGCACCAGTGCTGCACCGGGGGCGAGTTGCAGGGCGCGGCGGTAGGAGGGCACGGCGGCGGCGGCGTTGCCGCTTTCGTAGAGGAACTGGCCTTTGAGCTCGTGCAGCCAGGGATTGTTCGGCTCGATGGCGATGGCCGCGTCGATCTCGGCGATGGATTGCTGCGGCGAGGGCAGGCGGTGCAGACCGATGGCGCGCTGGATGCGGGCGGCCATGTCCTGTCGCCCCTCGACCCGCGCGATGGCAGAGGAGGGCGCGCGCAGGAACCCGTCGAATTTCGCCTGCATCCGTGCATAGGCCTCGGCCAGTGCCGGTGGCACCGGACGCCCGCGCAGGGCGGAATTGTCGGCCCGCCGCTCCAGCAGCTCGTAGCGCTGGGAGGAGAGCGGGTGGGTCAGCGTGTAGGGGTCGAGCTGGGCGCTCGACAACAGCTCCTGCCCGCGGAAGAGGCCCAGCGTGCGCAGGGCGGCGCCGGGGTCGATGCCCGCGCGTTCGAGGATGGTGAGCGAGCTCTGGTCCGCCCCCGCCTCCTGCCCGCGGGAGAAGGCGAGCGCACCGCGCCGCGCGACGCCCTGGCTGCCGTGCGCGATGGCGATCCCGGCCTCGGGCGCGCCGGCGGCGGTCACGGCGATGCCCAGGAGCAGGCCCGCGATGCTGCCGCGCTGCGCGCTGGCGCCCTGCACGGTGCGCTGCGCGATATGGCCGCTGACGATGTGCCCCAGCTCATGCGCCATGACCGCCTGCAGCATGTCGGCGCTGTCCAGTCGCTGCACCAGCCCTGCATGGATGAACATGTTGTTGCCGGGGGTGACGAAGGCGTTCATCTCCCGGTCGTTGACGATGTAGACATCGACGCTGCCGCGCGGCAGGCCCGCCGCCGCGACCAGCGGGTCGAGCAGGGTTTCGAGCGTCGCCTCGATCTCCGCATCGCGGATCAGGCCCTGCGCCTGCGCCTGCGCGGCGATCAGCATCGCCGCCAGAATTGCGATCAGCCGTTTCACGCCGGTCATCCCCCTCACGCCACGCTTGACCGCGGGCGCGCGCCTCGCGACAACGCCCCCGGACAGGAAGCCGAAGCCTAGGGGCAGCATATGCGCACATCAAGCCGCGGCAGCGTGGATAGCTTCATCGTGATGGACGTGATGGAGGCCGCCCGCGCGGCCGAGGAGGCGGGCCGCGACGTCATCCACATGGAGGTGGGCCAGCCCGGCACGCCCGCCCCCGCGCTGGCGCGACAGGGGCTGGCGCAGGCGATGGAGGCCGGGCCGCTCGGCTACACGGTCGCGCTGGGGCTGCCGAGCCTTCGCGCGCGGATCGCGCGGCATTACGGGGAGGTCTACGGCGTCGACCTCGACCCCGCGCGGGTGGTGGTGACGGCGGGGTCGTCCGCGGGCTTCCTGCTGTCCTTCCTCGGCCTCTTCGACGCAGGGCAGCGCGTGGGCATCGCCGATCCGGGCTATCCGAGCTATCGCAACATCCTCAAGGCGCTGGACCTGACCCCCGTGCGCATCGAGGGCACGATCGACAACCGCTTCCAGCCGACGCCCGGCGACGTGCGCGACATGGAGGGGCTGTTGGTGGCGAGCCCGGCCAACCCCACCGGCTCGATGCTCGACCGTGCAGCGCTGTCGGCGCTGGTGGAGGCTTGTGCCGCGCGCGACGTGGCGCTGATCTCCGACGAGATCTATCACGGCATCGACTATGGCAGCCGCGCGGTCAGCGCGCTGGAGCTGACGGACGAGGTGATCGTCATCAACTCCTTCTCCAAGTATTTCTCGATGACCGGCTGGCGCATCGGCTGGATGGTGGTGCCCGAAAGCCATGTGCGGGTGATGGAGCGGCTGGCGCAGAACCTGTTCATCTGCCCCTCCCATGCCAGCCAGATCGCGGCGCTGCACGCGATGGATGCGGGGGAGGAGCTGGAGGCGAACCGCGCCGTCTATGCCGCGAACCGGGCGCTGCTGCTCGACGCGTTGCCCAAGGCCGGGCTGCGCGACATCGCGCCGCCCGACGGGGCGTTCTACATCTATGCCAACATCGCGCATACGGGGCTCGATGCGCGGGAGTTCACCGCGCGGCTGCTGGCCGAGGAAGGTGTCGCCGCGACCCCCGGTCTCGACTTCGATCCGGTGCGCGGGCACGAGACGGTGCGATTCTCCTATGCCGGGCCCACCGCGGCGATGGAGGAGGGGGCGGCGCGCATCGCGCGGTTCATGGCACGGCTCGGGAGCGGTTGAGTCGGGCTTGCCAGCGGGGCGGCGCGGGCGCATGCTCGCCCCATGACCGCCGGTATCGGACATAACCGCCCGCCCGAAAGCGCCAACGCCTGGGCCCGCCATTGCTGGACCCGCGCGCGGGCCGAGCTGGTGGGCGAGCGCATGCCGATCGAGATGGTGCGCACCCGCATGGCCCGCGCGCGCGAGCTTGGCTTGAGCTTCCCGCAATACCGCTCGATCCTTCTGGGCGGCGGGCGCGACGTGACGGCGTTCCTGTTCACCTGCGAAGGCCTGCACCTGAAGCTGCGGCGCGAGCTGGAGATGCCCGCGCCGGTGCGGGAGAAGCTGGCGGGGATCGTGCGCACGGATCTCGTGGCGCTCAGCCCCTCGGGCGGGGTGCCGGAGGCGTTCCGGGCCGAGCTGTCGGCGGTGGCCGGGCGCGATTTCCGCGCGGCGGGGGCGGAGCCGGAGGTCCATGCCAGCTGGTCAGAGCAGCGCCGCGCCGTGCGCGACCTGATCGGGGCGGCCAAGCTGCCCGCGCAATCGGTGGTGATGATCGGGCAGGGACGCGACATCGGCTGGGCCGAGGCCGCGCAGCTGGTCCGCTTCATCCCGCGCGAGGACTATTTCGAGGCCTGCTGATACGCTCAGCCCGCGCAGTCGCCCGACGATACCTCGGTATGGAACAGCTGTCGCCCGCTGGTGGTCGAGTAGCGATAGGCGACGACGCCGCCGCGCGCGACCGCTCCGGCATAGTTGCCCGTGGCGCAGACGGTGTTGCGGATATCCTCGGACATGCGCGCCTCGTCGATAATGATCTCCTCCTGCACGGCGAAGTCGAAGGTCAGCGTTGCACCCTGCGCGTGCACGGCGGTCAGGGTGGTGGTCCGGTCGATGCTGTAGGGCAGCTGGTGCTGATACTCGCCCGCCGACAGCGCCATGTAATGCGGCATGCCGCCCGCGAGGTGGATCCGCTCGTAAAGCGCGCGGTCCGGGCCGTAGTAATCCGGGGCGGCCCGCCGTCCGGCGAGCGCGAGGTCGGCGATGTAGACCAGCAACAGCACGGCGAGGCCGATGGCCACGGCGGCGGGATGGGCGCTGCGGCGCAGGCCGGGGCGGGTGCCCTCCTCGGGCGCGCGGGGCGGCAGCAGGACAAGCAGCAGGTTGAAGCCGGGGATCAGACCCAGCCAGGCACGCGACCGCGGCGCGCCGAGATCGCGCGCGCGCGCCTCGCTGGCGCGGTAGAGCAGAGCGCCCGCCATCAGCAGGCTGACGATCCCGGCGATGACACCCGCGTCGAACAGTCCCGAGGCGAGCAGGACCGGCGTCGCGTCGAGCGCCACGCTCGGCAGCCAGATCAGGAGGAGGGCAACGATCAGGATGGCGAAATATCCCACGCGCCCCAGCCGCCCGCGCCGCGACCGGCCGGGCAGGGCGAGGATCGCGCCCACGAGGACGAGCAGGGCGACCCCCGCCCAGTATTGCAGGGGCGGCAGGTGGAACAGCGTCAGGAACAGGTCGGTCACGGGGCTCGGGTCTCTTGGTGGTGCCGCCCGATATGATCGCAGCATCTTGGCAGGAGTGAGGCAGGGCGAGTTGCCCTCGCGTCAAAGGCGAACGGCCCCCGCGATGCGAGGGCCGTTGCAAGGGATCGAAGCGGTGGATCAGCCGCCGATGGTGCGCGCCCACCAGCCGCGTTTCTTCGGCTTGTCGTCCTCAGCCTCGTCGGTGGTCTCGCCCACGGTCTCGTCGCTGGCCGAGACGGGCTCCTCGGTCTTGGGATCGGCCGGGGTTTCCTCGGCCGCCGGTTCCTCGGGCGCGGTCGCGACCTCCTCGGGCTCGGTCATGCCGGGCATCACCTCCGCCGCGGGGCCGCTGGGGACCTCGGGCTGCGCGTCGGGGATCGCGTCGACGGCGGCACCGGGCGTCTCTTCCGAGATCACGGCGTCGAGCGGGGCCTCGCGGCTCATCTCCGCCGCGACCTCGCCGCCCTCGACGACCTCGTCCTCGGGGGCGAGCTCGGTCTCCGGCTTGCGGCGGGAGCGGGACTTGGGCTTGTCCTCGGCGGGCGCGTCGGCGACCGGGGCGGTCGGCGGTGTCTGCGCCTCGGCACTGTCGGTCGCGACGCCGTCCGTCTCGGTCGATGCGGTCACGGCGGCATCTGCCGGGCTCGCGTCGCCATCCGTGTCCTCGGACTTCTTCCGGCTGCGTGACCGCGAGCGGGAGCGGGACTTCGGCTTGTCCTCGGCGTCGTCGCCACCGTCGCCGGAACCGCCCTGCGATCCGCCGCCGGAGCGCGTGCCGCCCTTCGCGTCGTCGGCTTCGGCGCGGCTGTCGTCGTCGCCGTTATCCTCGCCGTTCTCCGCATCGTTGCCATTGCCGTTGCGGCCCCGGCCGCCGCGGCGGCGCGAGCGGCGGCGCTTCTTCTTCTTGGGCTGATCGTCCTCGCCCTCGGACTCGGCGACCGCGTCGACGCGATCGTCCTCCTCCGCCTCCTCGGCGGCCTGCGCATCCTGGATGGCGTCGAGGTCGAGCCCGTCCACCTGGATCACGCCCGCGTTCGGGTCGGCGATCACGGTGCGACTCGCGGTCTTGAACCGCTCCATCTTGTATTCGGGGCTGATCAGATGCGGGTCGCCGTTGATCTGGATGGCGATGCCGTAGCGCTGCTCGATCATCGCGATATGCTCGCGCTTCACGTTCAGCAGGTAGTTGGCGACATCGACCGGGGCGGTCAGAACGATCTCCTTGCAGCGCTGGCGGACGCCTTCCTCCTCCAGCTCGCGGATGATCGACAGGCCCAGGCTGTCATTGGAGCGGACGAGGCCGGTGCCGTGGCAATGCGGGCAGGGCTGGGTCGACGCCTCCAGCATGCCGGGGCGCAGGCGCTGGCGGCTCATCTCCATCAGGCCGAAGGAGGAGATGCGCCCGACCTGGATGCGCGCGCGGTCGTTCTTCAGCGCGTCCTTCATCCGCTTTTCCACGGCGGCGTTGTTCTTGCGCTCGTCCATGTCGATGAAGTCGATGACGATCAGCCCGGCGAGGTCGCGCAGGCGCAGCTGGCGGGCCACCTCGTCCGCGGCCTCCAGATTGGTCTTGAGCGCGGTGTCCTCGATCGAGCCTTCCTTGGTCGAGCGGCCCGAGTTCACATCCACCGCGACCAGCGCCTCGGTCACCCCGATGACGATGTAGCCGCCGGATTTCAGCTGCACGGTCGGGTTGAACATCTGGCCCAGATAGCTTTCGACCTGATAGCGGCCGAACAGGCTGACCGGATCCTGATAGAGCTTCACGTTCTTCGCGTGGCTCGGCATCAGCATCCGCATGTAATCCTTTGCCTCGCGGTAGCCCGCGCCGCCCTCGACATGCACCTCGTCGATGTCGCGGCTGTAGAGATCGCGGATCGAGCGCTTGATGAGGCTGCCTTCCTCGTAGATCGGCGTCGGCGCGATGGATTTCATCGTCAGGTCGCGGATCTGCTCCCACTGGCGGATGAGGTATTCGTAGTCGCGCTTGATCTCGGTGCGGGTACGCTTGGCCCCCGCGGTGCGGATGATGAGGCCGGCACCTTTCGGCACCTCGATCTCGCCCGCGATCTCCTTGAGCTTCTTGCGGTCGGTCGCGTTGGTGATCTTGCGGGAGATGCCGCCGCCGCGCGCGGTGTTGGGCATCAGGACGCAGTAGCGGCCCGCGAGGCTGAGATAGGTGGTCAGCGCGGCGCCCTTGTTGCCGCGCTCCTCCTTCACGACCTGCACCAGCATGATCTGGCGGACCTTCACGACCTCCTGGATCTTGTAGCGGCGCGGCTTGGGGCGGCGGCGGTTGTCGCGGCGCACCTGCTCGACCTCGGCCTCGTCGCTGCCGTCGTCGCCCGCATCCTCGGGGTCGGCATCGGCATCGGCATCCGCCGGGTCGGCGGTCAGGTCGTCGGTGTCGCGCACGGTGGGGGTGTCGCCCTCGGGCGTGTCCACGAGGTCGGCGGCCTCACCGAGGCCGGAGGTCACGTCCGGGCCGTCGCCTTCGAGCATCGGCTCCTGCACGCCGCCGCGGGCGGCTTCCTCGGGCAGGCCGACGCCGGTGGCGGCACCGGGAGTCATCTCGTTGATCGCGGCATCGACGGGGGCGGTCACGTCCGCAGAGGGATCGGTCACGGCATCGGCGATCGCGGCGATGTCGCCGTCGCCGTCGACGGGCTTCTCCACCGGCTCGGCCGTCTCGTTGGGCGGCAGCTCGGCGGTCGTCGTCTCGTCCTGCGGCGCGCCGTCACGGGCAGCCTGGCTGCGCGAGCGGCTGCGCGAGCGGGAGCGCTTGGGCTTCGCGTCCTCGTCCTCGGCGGCGCGCATCGCCTGTTCCTCGGCCTCCTGCTCGGCCAGCAGGGCCTCGCGGTCGGCGACGGGGATCTGGTAGTAGTCCGGGTGGATCTCGGAGAAGGCGAGGAAGCCGTGGCGGTTGCCGCCGTAATCGACGAAGGCGGCCTGCAGCGAGGGTTCGACCCGCGTGATCTTGGCCAGGTAGATGTTGCCGGAGAGCTGACGCTTGTTCAGGCTCTCGAAATCGAATTCCTCGACCTTGTTTCCATCGACGACGACGACCCGTGTTTCCTCGGAATGGGTCGCGTCGATGAGCATTTTCTTGGGCATTGATACTCTGCAATACGCCTGCGCCCGCGGCGGACGGGGTCCGCGCGGCCGGGGGGCGCACTTTCATTGGGGGCGATGGGGGCGTGGCATGGGGCAGGGGGCGGGTTTCCACCGCGCAATCCGCCTGTCACTCGTGCCTCGTCGCGTTTCATCGCGGTTCTACTGTCCTGGGCCGTTGCGCCGAATCGGGCGGCACGGCCCTGTTACTGGCCGGTTTCCCGGCATCTTCGGGGCGGCGCTGTCGCGCCTGTCGCCCGGTCTGTCGAAACCCGCCGTCCACCCGTTGTCTTGCAGGGAGGATCGTGCGGCGAGAGGAGCCGGTGCGACAAATTCTGTCGCATCACGACCCGCAATCGGGGGTCGTGCACGGTCCAGATATAGGGGTGGAGGGCGGTGGATTACAATTTGTTTTTGTCCCCGCCCCGTGCGCGATGATACGCTGCACCGCAACGAGAGGCCGGACACCGGCCCCGCATACCACTCGGGCAGGACTTTTGCATGAAGACGATCCTCCGCGCGCTCGCGGTCCTGATGGTGCTTGTCGCCCCCGTGCGGGCGCAGGCGGTGCTCGAAACGGTCGAGAGCGTGACCGAGGGCTGGCTGTGGCGCACCACCACCGTGACGCTGGGGCTGAGTGCCCCGGTTCCCTTCGCGATCGACGGATCGGCAGGGGCCGAGGGCCGTATCGCCGTGCGGCTGGAGGGGGTGGCCACCGATGCGCCGCCCGCCTTCGCGCCCGGTGTGGTGATCGAGGCCGCGCGGCTGGTGGCGCAACCGGACGGCACCGCGTCGTTGCAGCTGCGCGCGGGCCGGGCGCTCACCTTCGAGACGGCGGAGATGCGCGCGCGTGTCGATGGCGGGGCGGATCTGGTGCTGGCCTTCGCCGCGG
>NZ_JAWDKL010000047.1:0-8130 GCF_032464675.1 Roseobacter sp. HKCCA0434 | reverse complement strand
GATGGCGCTGGCGGCGCTCGCGCCGATGGGCGAGGCGCGCCCGGTCGCGCCGGGGCGCGGCATTGCCGCGGGGGCCGTCGCCGCGGCGCTGGGGATCGGTCTGCTGGCGCTCGGCACGCTCTATCACTGGTACGGGGCGGGACTGCCTGCCGCCGCCGATCCGTGGCGGGACCGCCGGGCGGACGGGGCAATGTGCGAGGAGGTGCTGTTCGCGCTGGAAGATGCAGGGGCAGGGGCGCTCGCCGCGCCGGACCGGGCCCTTCTGCTGCCCTGTGCGTGGCGGGGCGGGCTGCCCGCGCTGCCGGTGGTGTCGCTCGACCTGCCCGACGATGCGGCGCTGGCCGTCCGGCGGTTGCAGGGGCCGTTGGCGCTCGAGGGCCCGGCTGTCGTCCTGCTGCCCTGGCCGATGCGGGCGGAGGATGCCTTGCGGGATTTCGCACGGGTCGAGCGGCTGGGTGCCTACGGCGTGCCGGACCACGCGGGGGGCGAGCGGCGGTTCTCGCTTCATCTCGTGGAGGGGTGGCAGCAGAGGTGACGCCCCGGCGCGATGCGGCTAATGTCGCGCGATGCGGACCCGGCTGACACGGTTGAAGGGATGGAAGACGCGCGCGGCCCTGGTGCTGGGCGCGACGGCTCTCGTCATGCTCGCGCTCTTCAGCGTGGCCCATGACCATTATCTCGACGAGTTGGGCGCCGAGGCGGATGGCGCGATCGAGCTGCAGCGGGAGAACCTCGCGGGCTGGCTCGGGCGGTTCCGGGCGTTGCCCTCGGTCTATGCCCGCCATCCCGAGCTGGTGCGCGTGCTCGACGCGCCGGGGGACGCGCGGCTGCGCGAGCGGGTCAATTTGCTGTTGGAAAGCTGGACCTATTCGACCGGGGCGGGCGAAAGCTACCTGATCGGGCCGGATGGGCGGGTGGTCGCGGCGTCGGACTGGCTCGACCCCGAGACCATCGTCGGGCGCGACATGGGGCGTCAGCCGCATTTCGTGCAAGGGATGCAGGGGCGGCTGGGCCGGTGGTTCGAGTTCGATCCCCTCACCGGCGCGCGGGGCTATCACTTCTCCTTCCCGGTCTGGCGCGGGCGCGCGGTGGCGGGTGTGGTCGTGGTGACGGCGGATATCGCCGGGATCGAGGAGGAGATGCGGCTGAGCCCCGACGAGGTCTTTGTCGCCGATGCGCGCGGGACGGTCGTGCTGTCGGGGCATCCCGATCTGAGATTGACGCGGATCGAGGCGGCGGAGGATGCGCCGGTGCCCGCGACGCCGGTGGCCGGGCTGCACGCGACCGTGCCGGGCGGCGGCTACGAGATCGTGCGCGGGCGGGCCGACCGCTCCGACCGGGCGGAGCAGGATTTCCTGCATGTCGCGCGGCCCGTGAACACCGAAGGTTGGACATTGCACATGCTGGTGCCCTCGGCCCCCGCTCGCGCGCAGGCATTGGTCGCGGTCTTCGTCGGCGGGCTGCTGCTGGCGGTGGTCGGGCTGACCGGATTGCTGATCGCAGCGCGGCGGCGGATGCTGCTCGACCGACTGCGCGCGCGGGAGCGGGAGGGGAAGCTTCTGGAGAAGAAGGTCCTGCTGCGCACCGCCGATCTGCGCGCGGCGAACACGCGGCTGGCGCGCGAGGTGCGCGACCGCACCGCGGCGGAGGAGGAGCTGCGCCGCACGCAGGACGATCTGGTGCAGGCCGGAAAGCTCGCCGTGCTGGGGCAGATGTCCACCGCGCTGAGCCACGAGTTCAACCAGCCGCTGACGGCCATCCGCTCCTATGCCGAGAACGCCGCCGCCTTCATCGAGCAGGGGCGCGAGGACCGGGCGCGCGAGAACCTGTCGCGGGTGATGCGGCTGACCGCACGCATGGCGCAGCTGTCGCGGCGGCTGTCGAATTTCGCGCGCAAGCCGGCGGAGGGGCTGGAGGACACCTCGCTCGCCGCCGTGTTCGAGGAGGCGCTGGGGCTGATGGACGCGCGGCTGGCGCGGGCGGGAGTGAAGCCGCGGATCCGGGGGCTGGCGCCGGGGATGACGGTGCGCGCGGGGGCGATCCGGTTGCAGCATGTGCTGATGAACCTGATCGGCAACGCGCTCGACGCGGTCGAGGGGAAGGACGCGCCGATGGTGGAGATCGAGATCGTCGAGGCGGGTGCGGAAATCGTGATCTCGGTCTGCGACAATGGTCCGGGCGTGGCGCCGGAGGTGGTCGGGCAGGTCTTCGATCCGTTCTTCACCACGAAGGAGCCGGGCCGGGGCGTTGGGCTGGGGCTGTCGATCAGCTACAACATCATGCGCGATTTCGGCGGGCGGATCGATGTGGGCCGGGCGGAGCTGGGCGGTGCGCGCTTCACCCTGACGCTGGCGCGCGGAGCCACGGCGCTGGCTGCGGCGGAATAGGGGCTGAGAGATGGGCGAGCGGATCCTGATCGTGGATGACGAGGCGGACGTGCGCGATGCACTTGCGCAGAGCCTCGAATTGAAGGGCCACGAGGTGCAGTCGGTCCCGAACGCGGAGAGGGCGCTGGAGTTGATCGGACCCGACTTCGCGGGCTGCGTGGTCAGCGACATCCGCATGCCGCGCATGGACGGCTTGGAATTGCTGGCCGCGGTGCGCGAGCGGGATGCGGAGCTGCCGGTGATCCTGATCACAGGGCATGGCGACGTGCCGCTGGCCGTGGAGGCGCTGCACCGCGGCGCGCATGATTTCATCGAAAAGCCCTTCGAGACCGATCGGCTGGCGGACGCTGTGACGCGGGCGCTGGAGCATCGACGGCTGGCCTTGGAGAACCGGGTCCTGCGCTCGGAACTGGAGAGCCGCGACTGGCTGGAGCGCACGCTGGTGGGCCGCACGCCGGTGATGGTCGACTTGCGCGCGCATCTGCGCACCATCGCGGCATCGGCGGCGGACGTACTGCTGCTGGGCGAGACGGGTGCGGGCAAGGAGCTGGCCGCGCGCGCGGTGCACCGGTTGAGCGAGCGGGCGGACAAGCCCTTCGTCGCGATCAACATGGCCGCACTGCCCGATGCGCTGATCGAGAGCGAGCTGTTCGGGCACGAGGCAGGCGCCTATCCCGGCGCGCACAAGGCGCGGTTCGGGCGGTTCGAGCATGCGCGCGGCGGCACGGTCTTCCTCGACGAGATCGACGCGCTGCCGGTCGCGTTGCAGGCCAAGCTGCTGCGCGTGATCGAGGAGCGGGCGATCGAGCGGGTCGGCTCGAACGAGGCGGTGCCGCTCGACATCCGCTTCGTGGCGTCCAGCAAGGCGGATCTGGCGGCGCGGGTCGAGGAGGGCAGCTTCCGCGCCGATCTTTATTACCGCTTGGCGGTCGTGACCTTGCAGATCCCGCCGCTGTCGGCGCGGGTGCGGGATGTGCCGCGGCTGTTCCAGCACCTCGTCAACCAGGCGGCGCTGCGCCACCGCCGGCCGGTGCCGCAGATCACCCCCGAGCAGTTCGCGGCCCTTGCCGCGCGGCGCTGGCCCGGCAATGTGCGCGAGCTGCGCAATGCCGCGGATCGCTACGTGCTGGGCCTCGGCCTGTTTCCGGCGGACGAGCCCGAGCGCCCGGCGCTGAGCCTGCCCGAGCGGGTCGAGCGGTTCGAGCGGGCGGCGATCGCGGCGGAGCTGGCGGGGCAGGGCGGCAATGCCAAGGCCACCTACGAGGCGCTGGGGATCAGCCGCAAGACGCTCTACGACAAGATGCAGCGCTACGGGCTGGCGCGCGAGAGCTTCCTGCCCGATCCCGACTGACGGCCTGTCACCATCCGCACACATGATGGCGGGGCGATGGGTCGGATCGCGCCCCTTTGGGTTCGATGACCTGCGCCCGCAGTGCAATCGACCTCAGGCGATGCTTGACCCCACCCGCCCCGGCATGGCCGTCTGTCCCTCGTGTTCCCGCATGAGACGGGACCGGGAAGGGCGCGCCGACCACCGGCGCGCCGTCAACAACGATCGGGAGGATCGAATGAAGTTTCTCACCACGGCGGCCGTACTGGCCGCGACCGCGATGACCGCGATGCCGGCGATGGCCGATTGCGACGACGGCGAGATGGTCATCAAGTTCAGCCACGTCACCAACACCGACCGTCACCCCAAGGGGATCGCCGCGAACCTGCTGATGGAGCGGGTGAACGAGGAGATGGACGGCACGGCGTGCATGGAAGTCTTCCCCAACTCGCAGCTCTATACCGACGAGCAGGTTCTCGAAGCGATGCTTCAGGGCGACGTGCAGATGGCAGCGCCCTCTCTGTCGCTGTTCGAGAGCTTCACGCGTCAGTACCGGATCTTCGATCTGCCCTTCATGTTCGCCAACATCTCGGCCGTGGACGAGTTCCAGAACTCCGAAGCCGGTCAGGCGATGAAGGAAGTCATGGTGCGTCGCGGCATCCGCGGCCTCGAGTTCTGGCACAACGGCATGAAGCAGATGTCGGCGCGCGTTCCGCTGGAAATGCCGACCGATGCGGATGGCCTGAAGTTCCGCGTGCAGCCGTCCGAAGTGCTGGTCGCGCAGATGGAAGCGCTGGGCGCATCGCCGCAGCCGATGGCCTTCGCCGAGGTTTACGGTGCGCTGCAGACCGGCGTCGTCGACGGACAGGAGAACACCTGGTCCAACATCTACGGGCAGAAGTTCTTCGAGGTGCAGGACGGCATCACCGAGACCAACCACGGGATCATCGACTACCTGGTCGTGACCTCCGAGGACTGGTGGCAGGGGCTGGAGCCCGAGGTGCGCGACCAGCTCGCCACGATCCTCAACGAGGTGACGGTCGAGCGTAACGCGGCCTCCGAGGAAGTGAACCAGGAAGCCCGCCAGGCGATCATCGACGCCGGCGGCGAGGTTCGCGAGCTGACCGCCGAGCAGCGCGAGGCTTGGGTGCAGGCGATGCGCCCGGTGTGGGACCAGTTCGTCGAGGATGTCGGCCAAGAGAACATCGACGCCGCACAGGCCATCAACGCGAACTACTGATCGCGCGTCAGGACCGCGCGTTCCGCGCGCGGTCCCCGATGCACGGGAGCGGCCCGGTCGGTGCCGCTCCCCCTCCGCATGACCGCAGCACTCTAGGCTGATACGGTCCGACCCTGCCCCTGGAGTGGACAGACATGAACATGGTCGCACCTCGTCATCGAGGCCGCCTCGGCGGTTTCATCGATGCGTTCGAGGAAAATTTTATCGCCTTGCTGATGGCCCTGATGGTCATCATGACCTTCGTGAACGTCGTATTGCGATACGGCTTTTCCTCATCGATTTTCTGGGCCCCCGAGATGGTGGAGTACTTCTTCGCCTGGCTCGTGCTCTTCGGAATGAGCTATGCGGTGAAGATCACCGCGCATCTCGGCGTCGACGCGGTGACCGCGCGCCTTCCCGACCGCAGCCAGCGGATCATGGCGCTGCTCGCCGCGGCCGTCTGCATCATCTACGCGTTCCTGCTGCTCAAGGGCGCATGGGACTACTGGGCGCCCTTCGCCAACCTGCCGCAGACCGAGGGCCGGTGGTTCCCGCTGGGCCTGAACGAGAACACGCGCCAGAACGGCTGGTACGAGACGGAATTCGTCCCGATGCCCGA
Source organism: Roseobacter sp. HKCCA0434 (assembly GCF_032464675.1). Taxonomy (NCBI): domain Bacteria; kingdom Pseudomonadati; phylum Pseudomonadota; class Alphaproteobacteria; order Rhodobacterales; family Roseobacteraceae; genus Roseobacter; species Roseobacter sp. HKCCA0434. Next base: position 2,575 of record NZ_JAWDKL010000047.1, on the reverse strand, counting down.
CGTCCTGCGGTTCCTGGAGCCTTGGCTGCTGTTGCCCGAGGATCCGCCGTTTCAATACGTGCCGCGCGTGCTGCCTTACGTCATCCTGCCCTTCGGCGCGGCGCTGCTGCTCTATCGGCTGATCCAGGCGACGGTCGCAATCGTGCTGGGCACCAGTTCCGGTCTGATCGTGAGCCACGAGGCCGAGGAACTGGTCGACGAAGCGGCCGAGAAGATCGCGCGAGAGGAGCGGAACTGATGGAAGTCGTCATTCTCTTCCTCTGCGTCATCGTCTTCCTGCTGATCGGGGTTCCGATCGCCATCGCGCTGGGGATGTCGTCGATCCTGTTCCTGCTGGTGCTCAGCGACACCTCGCTGGCATCCATCGCGCAGTCGCTGTTTCAGGCAATGGCCGGTCACTCGACCCTGCTGGCGATCCCGTTCTTCATCCTCGCCTCCTCCTTCATGTCGACGGGCGGCGTGGCGAAACGGATCATCCGGTTCTCGATCGCCTGTGTTGGGCACGTACGCGGCGGCCTCGCCATCGCGGGTGTCTTTGCCTGCATGATCTTCGCGGCGCTGTCGGGGTCGTCGCCCGCGACAGTGGTCGCGATCGGGTCCATCGTCATCGGCGCGATGCAGAAGGTCGGCTATACCAAGGAATTCGCCGCCGGCGTCATCTGTAACGCGGGCACGCTCGGCATCCTGATCCCGCCCTCCATCGTCATGGTGGTCTATGCCACCGCGACGGACGTGTCGGTGGGGCGGATGTTCCTGGCTGGCGTCATCCCCGGACTGCTCGCGGGCGGGATGCTGATGGTGGCGATCTACATCATGGCGCGCGTGCGCAACATGCCGAAGGGAGACTGGCATGGCTGGGGCGAGGTCGGGCAATCCTTCATGTCCGCCTTCTGGGGCCTGATGCTGATCGCGATCATCATGATCGGCATCTACGGCATCCCGGGCGTGACGGGCGCGATCTTCACGCCGACCGAGGCCGCCGCCGTCGCCTCCGTATACGCCTTCATCGCCGCGACCTTCATCTATCGCGACATGGGACCGCTCGCCGCGCGTGAGGAGGGCGGTCAGCGGGCGACGTTGTTCCAGAAACCCTGGGCGCTCGTCACCTCGCTGTTTCACCGCGACACGCGCAAGGTGCTGTTCGAGGCGGGCAAGCTTACGATCACGCTGATGTTCATCATCGCGAATGCGCTGATCCTCAAGCACGTGCTGACCGACGAGCAGATCCCGCAGCAGATCGCCCGCTCGCTGCTCGACCTCGGGCTGGGGCCGGTCACGTTCCTCATCATGGTGAACGTGATCCTGCTGATCGGCGGCCAGTTCATGGAGCCGTCGGGCCTGCTGGTCATCGTGGCGCCGCTGGTCTTCCCGATCGCGATCCAGCTGGGCATCGACCCGATTCACCTCGGCATCATCATGGTGGTGAACATGGAGATCGGGATGATCACGCCGCCGGTGGGGCTCAACCTCTTCGTGACCTCGGGGGTCGCGCAGATGCCGATGATGTCGGTGGTACGCGCGGCGCTGCCCTTCCTGATGGTGCTGGTCGTGTTCCTGATCATCGTCACCTACGTGCCGTGGATCTCGACCTGGCTGCCCACGCTGCTGCTGGGGCCGGAGATCGTGCAACCCTGACCTTCCCGCAGGGAAATGCACGCGCGGGCGGGCGGCGGGGGAACCTCGCCGCCCGCTTCGCGTTCGGAGTTCATGGGAAAGCTCACCACAAAGGCCCGTCACTGGGCCGACCATTTCACCGAAGGTCGTGGCGGGCTGACCCGCGTCGGCTTTCTCTCCTTCCTCGAAAGCACCGTGCTGCCGATCCCGCTGGAGATCGTGGTTGCGCCGCTGATGGCCACGCAGCCCAAGCGGGCGATTCCCATCGCGGTCGCGATCTGGGTCGGCTGCCTGATCGGGGCGGCATTGTTCTACGGCCTCGCGGTGCTGCTCTACGAGCCTGTTGTGCAGCCCGCGCTCGACTGGGCAGGCTATTCCGGCGCGCTCGAGGATATCCGCGACCGTCTGGGAGAGCAGGGGACCTTCCTCGCCATCTTCCTGGTGTCGGTCACGCCGGTGCCGTTCCAGATCGCGACGCTGGGGGCCGGCGCCGCGGGTGCGAACATGTTGGTGTTCCTGGCCGCCGTCGCCCTGTCGCGGGGCATCCGCTATTTCGGCCTGGCGCTGCTGGCGCAGCTGATCGGGCCCGAGATCGTGGAAAAGCTCAGCGAGCCGAAGTGGAAGATCACGGCCGCGGTGGTGGGTCTGGCACTGGCCTGGGGGGCCTGGATGCTGCTGGGTTAGACGCGCATCGCGAACCACCGCTCTGACGACATTTTCGTGCCCGCGACCCGGCGTCCGGGGACAGGATTTGGCTTTCGCCAAAAAAATGCATTTTTGTGTCAGATTGCTGTTGCGGGCCCCGGGGAATCTCCATAGATACCCCTTCACCGGCGGCGGGGACGACACAGTCCACACCGCGGGGCGCTGAAGAAAGCGACTGGAAACAGGACCTTACGGACGCGACGCTCTTTGAAATCGCTATCTTGATGAAGGGATATGCGGGTGGTTTGGTCGGTTA
>NZ_JAWDKL010000046.1:0-8751 GCF_032464675.1 Roseobacter sp. HKCCA0434 | reverse complement strand
CCAGCGCGCGCGGGGTCTGGCGCCAGCGCAGGTTGCGCAGCGTGGCCCGCGCCACCGGCGGCTCCCCTGCGGCGGGCAGGTCGAGCGCGACCAGGTCCAGCCCCTCGAGCGACAGCGCGATCTGGAGCCCGGTGCTGTCGGGGGCGCTCGCGGGCAGCGCGTCGTCGCGGCGGATGATCTCGGGCGGGGCGGGGGAGAAGCTGCGGATCAGCGGGCGGGTGACGTTGCCCGACACGCTGAGCGACAACCCGAATTCCGAGCCGTACATCCGCCAGGCCCCCAGCCGCAGCCCGTCGGCGATGGCATATTCCAGCCCGTAATTGATCGGGCTCGCCCGGTCGAACACGCCGGTGATCTGCTCCCGCTCGTAGGCGTCGGAGGAATATTCGGCGCGCAAGGTCAGCCCGTCGATCGGCGTGCGCCAGGCGACGCCCCCGAACAGCGCCGCGTCCTCGCCCGAGAAGAAGCCGCCGAAATCCACGTCGCCGCCCGTGCGCGCGCCGCCAGAACGCTCGCGGAACCCCTCCGACACCAGGGTCAGCGGGTTGGTGAAGCCGTTGACCCCCGACAGCCGCCCCCAGCCGATCCCGCCCGTCACGTCGAGCCCGGGCAGCACCTCCTTGGTCGCGACGAGATATTCGCTGGCCAGGACACCCGTGCCCAGCACGTCGCGGAACCCCAGCGCGACCTCGGGGCGCCACCATTCCTCGCCCTCGTCGAGCAGGCGGACCTTGAGGTCGAGCGAGCGGTCGAAGCGGTCGGTGCCCGCTACCTGGAAATCGGAGATGCGCGAGTAGCGCAAGGCCCCCTCCAGCCACGGCAGGGCCTGGAAGGAGAGCGTGTAGCGCTGCGTCGGACCGAAGCCCGAGGCGGTGAACGAGAGCTGCCCGTCGGGCTGCATCCGGGCGGAGGGCAGGTCGATCAGCCCGGTCATGCCGTAGAGGTTCAGCCCGTCGCGCGGGGCCTCGTAGAACGGGTAGCCCCATTGCTGCGGCCCCGCCTGCGCGTGGAGTGCTGCGGGCGCGGCGAGGCAGGCGGCGACGCCGACGGCGAGGGCTGCGATGCGCGGAAATCTCTTCACGAAGGCGGCGTCCCGTCTGTTGCCCGCTGGCGCGGGATGCTCGGTGGTGCGCGCGGCCCGCATCTGTCGGCGGGTCCGGCTCGGGCGCACTATAGGCAAGGGTGCGCGCGCCGGTCCAGCGACGCGCATCCGGGGCAGGGGGGGTGGTGCGGTCGGGCAACGGGCCGGGGGCCGGGCGCCGGGGCGATCCGCCCCCCACGGTCGACGGCCCCCGCGGTTGACAGGGCGGGGGCGGGCGGGCATCCGAAAGCCGACCCGTCACGAAAGGCCCCCCATGACCCGTGTCCTGATCACCGGTACCGCCGGTTTCGTCGGCTTTCACCTTGCGAAGGCCCTGCTGGCCGAGGGGTTCACCGTCCACGGCTATGACGGGATGACCGACTATTACGACGTGGCCCTCAAGGAGCGGCGCCATCAGATGCTGCTGCAAAGCGAAGGCTTCTCCTGCACCGAAGGGATGCTGGAAGACCAAGCGCTCTTCGACCGGGTGGCGGACGAATTCGCGCCCGACGTGATCGTGCACCTCGCCGCCCAGGCGGGGGTGCGCTATTCCCTGGAGAACCCGCGCGCCTATCTCGACGCGAACGTGATCGGCACCTTCAACGTGATGGAGGCGGCACGGCGGTTGAAGGTGGATCACCTGCTGATGGCCTCGACCTCCTCGGTCTACGGGGCCAACGAGGAGATGCCCTTCGACGAGTGCGAGAAGGCCGACACCCAGCTGACGATCTACGCCGCCACCAAGAAGGCGACCGAGAGCATGTCGCACGCCTATGCGCATCTGTGGGACCTGCCGGTGACGATGTTCCGGTTCTTCACCGTCTACGGCCCCTGGGGGCGGCCGGACATGGCGCTGTTCAAGTTCACCAAGGGCATCCTCGAAGGCACGCCGATCGACATCTACAATCACGGCGAGATGTATCGGGACTTCACCTATGTGGAGGACCTGGTGCGCGGCATCCGCCTCTTGATCGACGCGGTGCCGGTGCGACCGGAAGACGGCGCGGTCGAGGAGGGCGACAGCCTCAGCCCCGTCGCCCCCTGGCGTGTGGTCAATATCGGCAATTCGGACAAGGTGCGCCTCCTCGATTTCATCGAGGCGATCGAGGCCGAGACGGGTACTAAAGCCATCCGTAACTACATGGACATGCAGCCGGGCGACGTGCCCGCGACCTGGGCCAATGCAGAGCTGCTCAAGCGGCTGACCGGCTACCGCCCCGCCACGCCCTTCCGCGAGGGTGTGGCGCGGTTCGTGGCCTGGTACCGCGACTATCACGGGGTCTGAGCGCGTGGGCGCTCAGGCAGGACGTTCGGACGCGCCGGCGCGGGATGCAGCAGGCCGGAACGGCGGCGTAGTGGGTATTAAAGACGAATGGGCGCGGGCGCGCTGATCGCGCCGTGATTGCCGAACAGGGTGCGCCGCAAATTGATACCGGGCTGTTCGAAGCCTATCAGGAAAATCATCGGCGGCGGTTTTCCCATGCCATCGGCAGATCGAAGCGATCGTCCATGCCGACAAATCGGGCAATGGCCCCCGCATCGGCTTGGGCCGTGATGTCGATATCTAGCAGATTGGCCGCAGGGACCGTCTCTTGCACCAGGGCGTTGTGGCGTTCGTAATTGGAGATGTAGAGATCGCGATCATAGAGATCCTCATCCCGCGTCACGCCGAATTGACGAATATGGGTCTCATACAGGTAGCCTGGTGCAATATAAGCATGGGCTTTCATACGCTCCGCCACCACGAAGCGATCCGTATCGGGGGGCAGGCCCAGCAGGCCCAGATGATGGTTGGCGATGCTGGCGAACCATTCCTCGGGATCGCGCCGGGTCAGGATGTAGAGCGCGTCCGGGTGGCGCGCGAAGATCGCGGGGAAGGCCCAGCTCGACGAGAAGGGCACGTCCTGGAAGGCCTCGTGCGCGTCCACGAACGCCCAGAATTCCGGGCCGAGCGTCCAGCCATGCCGGGCGAGGAGCCGCTCGGCCTCGCGCTGCGGTCCCATGTCGAAGCCGCACTCGCGCAACAGCCGTTCCATCGTGGTCGTGCCGGTCTTGTTGCGGCCGACGCAGAACACCTTGCGCGCATAGACCTGCGGCGATCCGTGGCGGGCGCGGATCCGGGCGCGGGCGGCCCTGGCGGCGCGGCCGCGCACGGTATCGCGCACGGTGCGCAGGACGGACTTGGCGAGGGATGTCATCGGCCGACCTCCGTGATGGCTTCGATCACCCGGTCCTGCTCCGCCTCCGACAGGTCGGGATAGATCGGCAGGCACAGAACCTCCGCCCCCGCGGCGCGGGCGGCGGGCAGACCCGCGGGATCCGCCGAGGGCAGGTCGCGATACATCGGCAGGTCCGAGATCAGCGGGTAAAAATAGCGGCGCGAGAAGATGCCGCGTGCTTTCAGCGCCTCGTAGAGCGTGTCGCGATCGACCGGGAAGGACGGGCGCACCCGCACGGGGTAATAGGCGTGGTTCGCCCGGATCTGGCCCGAGGAGGGTACGGGCTCGATCCCCGCGATCCCCGCCAGGCCCGCGTCGTAGCGCGCGGCCACCCGCGCGCGGGCGGCGATCGCCGCATCGATGCGCCGAAGCTGCAGCAGGCCGAACGCGGCCTGCACCTCGTTCATCTTGCCGTTGATGCCGACGCTCTCGACCTCGGTCTCCGACACGATGCCGAAATTCTTCGAGCGGTCGATGCGCCCCTTCATCTCGGCATCGGGCGCGACGATCGCGCCGCCTTCCAGCGTCGAGAACACCTTGGTCGCGTGGAAGCTGAGCACCGACAGGTCGCCATGGGTCAGCACCGAGCCGCAATGGCAGTCCACCCCGAAGGCATGGGCGGCATCGTAGATCACCTTCAGCCCGTGGCGGCGCGCGATCGCCTCGATCGCGTCCACGTCGCACGGGTTGCCGTAGCAGTGCACGGCCAGGATGGCGGAGGTCCGTTCGGTGATCCGCTCCTCGATCCGGGCGGGGTCGATGTTCAGCGTCACCGGGTCGATATCGGCGAAGGCCGGCTCCAGCCCGTTCCATTTCAGCGCGTGGGTCGTGGCCACGAAGGAGAAGGGGGTGGTGATGACCTCCCCCTCCAGTTCCAGCACCTTCAGCGCGGCGACCAGCGCGATGGTGCCGTTGCCGAACAGCGAGATTTGCGGCACGCGCAGATGGGCGGCGAGGGCGGTTTCCAGCTCCCGGTGCATCTGGCCGCCATTGGTCAGGATGCCGCTGTCCCAGATGCGTTCGAGATAGGGCACGAACTCCGCGAGGGGCGGAAGGGAGGGGCGGGTGACGAAGATATTGGAACTGGACAAGAAACACTCCCGCGATCGGCCCGGTCTGTGGCGGGTGACCCCGTTCTAGTGTAGGCACCCGTCAGCGCAACTTCCAATTCGGACGATTTCGATGACGCAGATTGAACACCAGGCCGCACCTGTCCCCGGCGATGGTACCACGCCCGTCGTGAGCATGTGCTGCGTCACCTACAACCATGCGGACACGATCGCGCAATGCCTCGACAGCATGCTGATGCAGCAGGTGGACGTACCTGTCGAGATCGTGGTGCACGACGATGCTTCGACCGATGGCACGGCCGAGATCGTGGCGGATTACGCCGCGCGCCATCCGGGTCTGATCCGCGCGATCCTGCGCGAGGAAAACCAGTTCTCAAAAGGCCGGCGCCCGGCCGCTCTCGCTTTTGCCGAAGCTCGGGGCGATTACTTCGCATTGTGCGAGGGGGACGATTTCTGGACCGACCCCACCAAGATCGCCCGCCAGCTCGCCGCGTTGGAGGGCGAACCGGATATCGATATGTGCGCCCACGCGGTCATGATCTGGCAATACCGCAACGGTGAGAAGGTCGCGGAGCGAGTCAGTAGAGATGTCGCAGGTATTCATGATGCCGGAGCGGTATTAGAGCGTCGGCAGATGTTGCTTGCCACCGGATCTCTATTTGTGCGTCGCACGGCGGCAGAGCGTTTTATGGATTACGTCAACGAACGGCCTTGGCTAAAAGTTGGAGATCTCTACTTGAAATATTTTGGAGCACAGCGCGGTGGAGTTAAAATTTTGGCCGATCCTATGGGAGTTTATCGTCTAAGTTTTTCGGGCAGCTGGTCCGAGCGCAATTATATATCAAGCAATCACTTATTTGAGCAAGTTTCTGCCAAAATTCGCTCTTATCAAGAATTGTCGAATAGCATTGCGAAATTCTACAGTGAAGATATTAAAAGGACAATTATTCGTAGTGCTCGTGCTATTGCTACCGATGCCAAAATTCCAATTTCACAGCGGTTAAGATTTCTGAGGAGTAATGCGCGATTGATACCCCCTGCAGCGCTTCCGAAGCTCGTTTTTCTTGTAATCTTTAGACGTAGCTAGCTCGGTCCTTCAGTCCAGGAACGCGGCGAGCGGGGTTCCCGCGAGGTCCGCGGCGATCTCCTCCGCGATGCCGGGGTCGAGCCTGTCGCGCCATCCGGTATCGGCCCGCCGCCGCGCGTCCACGCCGTAGGGATCGCTGGGATCGGCCCGCGTGCCCGCGTGCAGGAACGCGGTGGTCCGGTCCGTCACCTCGAGCCCGCACAGGTCGAAGAGCCCGGCCACGCCCGCATCGGGATCCGCCAGCAGGTCCGCGTAGCGGATCAGTGCGACCCGCTGGGGGTGGGCGGCGGCCAGGTCGAGGAAGATCCGCGTGGCGTCCTTCCAGCGGTCGAAGCCGTTGAATTCCTCCGCGCGGCCCAGGTTCTTGGACGGCGCGGCGCGCCATTCCTCCTCCACCCGCCAGCCCAGGTCGGCGCGGAACTCGCGCGGGGCGCGCAGCCAGGACGAGATCACCGCCCGCGGATCGCGCACGATCAGCACCGCGCGCAGCGTCGGCGCGCGCGCCATCAGCACCGGCAGCAGGTGGTGATGGCGCACTTCCTTGTAGACGAGGTGTGTCGGGGCGGAGGTCCCGAAATCCGGCAGGCGCCCGTCCGCGCGCTTCTCCGCCTGGCGGATGAAGGCGTCGTCGCTCTGCGCCAGCGCCTCCCAGAAGGCGGCGATCCGCGCCGCGTCCGGATCCGGGCCCAGGAACTCCTTGAACGCGTAGGAGAACATCGGCTGGAAGGCGTAGCGCACCTGCGGATGGCTGTTGAAGATCTCCCCCAGCCAGGTGGTGCCCGAACGGGGCGCCCCATGCAAAGCGACGGGATGCAGGGCGACGGGATGGAGCGGTGCGGTCATGGTGCGATCTCCCCGCCCAGGGCCATGTCGCGCACCGTCTCGGGCGGGGTCCACATCAGCGCGTCGAGCACCGACAGCCCCGGTACGAAATCGGCCTTGCGACCTTGCGGATAGGGCTCGAGCCGCGGTGCGAGGAAGCGCAGCTCGAGCCCCGCCTCCGCGAACGGTCCGGGCCCGTAGAGCGCGCGCCCCCCCTCCAGGTTGAGATAGCGTTCGCCGCCCAGGCGCCGCGTCAGTTCGATCAGGCGCCCGGTCCGGTCCAGCGCGCGGGTTTCCGGCGCGAACTGGCTGGACCGCTCGAAACGCGGGGCGAGGCCGACATGGTCGCAGACCGCGCGCACCGACCGGCAGGCGAGATCGGCGATGCTGTCGCCCGGCGCGTCGAGCACCCGGTCCACCAGCGCGCAGACGGCATCGACATGGGGCGCACGCGCATAGCTTTCGCGCAAGGTCCGGGCGAACTTGCGCTGCCAGTCGCGCCGCGCGCTCAACGGCGTGTCCGCGATGCTGCGCGAGGAGGATTGCCCCCCGTCGAGCGCGGCGCTGAACACCTGCAGGCCGCCCCCCGGCGCCAGCACGCGGTTGCGGTTGATCCAGCCGCCCTTGATGAAGGCGACATCGTCGTAGAACACGAAGCTGCCGGACGCGGCGATCAGCTGGAAATAGCCCAGATACGGGAAGAGGTAGGGCTGCATCACCGCCACGGTGTCGGGACGGGTCCGGGAACCGGGGGTCATTCTCAGATCACTCCGTAAGGTACGTAGCAGCGTGCGTAATGCGAGGACAGCAGCGTCCAGGCCAGGAACAGCACGGTCATGGCCGCATAGGGGGCGAGCGCGACCAGCGCGCCGCGGCCGCGCGGATAGAGCCACGGGACCGCCGCGTAGATCAGGACCTGGGGCACCGCGAAGTAATAGCCGAACCGGTCCGCGATCACCGAGGACAGCGGCAGCAGCACCCCCAGCGCGATCATGCCGAGCGCCAGCAGGCTGATCAGCTTGTGGCTGCGCGGCAGCGCGACCTTCCAGCGCGACGACAGGAAGACCGTGTAGAACAGGCCCGTCGCCACCAGCAGGCCGACGCGGAAGATCGCGCCGCCCGCATCCATGTCCCCCGCGATGTAGCGCGTATTGGCCACCTCCGCCGCCTCGGTCGCCAGCAGCGCGAAGACGCCCGGCACGGCCAGGATCCCGGCCAGCGCGATGTTGCGGAAGGAATAGCGCCCCAGCACGAAGGGGGCGAGCAGGATGAACACCGCGGCACTGCCGTGGAAGCAAGCCGCCAGCACCACGAACAGCCCGAACCGCACGATGCGTCCGTCGATGAAGGCGTTAAGCGCGAAGCAGATCAGCCCGATGGCCGCCGCCTGCTTCACCGCCGCCATGGGCATGTTCAGGATCAGCACCGGGAAGGCCAGCGCCAGCACCGCCAGCGGTGCGGGGCTGCGCCGGGCGACCGCGTGCAGGCCCGCGAAGAAGATCGCGGAGGTGACGATGTTGAGCCAGACATAGTCGAGCCCCAGCCGGTCCATCGTCTCCAGCACCACCCAATGCGCGGGATTGCTCGAGGCGAACGCGTCCTCGTAGCTCGCCGGTTTCTGCATCTCGTAGTTCAGGATGTAGTTGGGCCAGTCGCAGCCGACCTCGAAGCGCAGGGCGGAGAAGAGGTAGAGCGCGATCAGCACCGCCCAGTAGAACCCGATCATCCGGCGCCCCGTGTCGAGCAGGCGAGCCAGGAGAAGCGAGGAGAAGACGAGATAATAGGTCATGCGGCCTCCTCGTCTGCGGCCGGCACCACGTCGCGGATCGCGGCCAGGATGTCCTCGGCATAGAGCGGCGCGCCCGTCCAGCGGGTCAGGGCCTCTTCGCGCAGCCGCCGCCAGTCCGCGGGGGCCTCGATCAGGTCGAGGATGCGCGCGGCGGCCCGGTCGTCGGCCTGCTCGGCATCGGCATCACCGCCCTCGGGGGCATCGATCCAGACGGCGTCCCGCCCGTCATGCGTGTAGCGGGCGATCTCGCCCACCGGGGTGACGACCGGGACCAGCCCCATCTGCATCGCCTCCATCACCGACAGGGCCATGCCTTCGTAGCGGCTGGTCTGAAGCTGGAAGCTCGCCCGCGCGGCATGTTCGAGGATGCCCTCGCGCCCCAGCGGACCGGTCAGCGTGACCGCGTCCTCCAGCCCGCGGCGGGCGATCTCGGCACGCAGGGCGCCCTCCAGCCCGCCATCGGGGCCGATCACCGTCAGGCGCGCATCGGGCCGCCGCGCGTGGACCCGCACGAAGATGGCGATGAGGCGCAGCGGGTTCTTCTGCGCGGCGAGCCGACCCCAGAACACCAGATGCGGCGCGGGGTCGGGTTGCGCTTCGCGGGCCACGGGCCAGCGCTCGGTCAGGTAGCTCACGATCCGGGTCGGAACGCCCGGTGGCAGGTCCAGCCGCGCGCGCAGGGT
>NZ_JAWDKL010000045.1:0-9554 GCF_032464675.1 Roseobacter sp. HKCCA0434 | reverse complement strand
AGGTCGGGCCGCGGCGGGCGCAGCCCCTCGGCCAGCGCCCGCATCCGCGCCCGATGCGCCTGCCAGACGGCGGCCTGCGCCGCGTCCATGTCTCCTGCAGGACGGTCGGCGAGCGCACTCAGCACGCGCCGGTCGCTGGCCAGATCCAGCCGCCCGACGGCCGCATCGACACCGGGAACCCGAAACCGCCACAGCCCGTAGCCCAGCGTGCCGATCAGCGCGACCGCGCCGACGCCCAGCACCACGGCCCCACCCAGCAGATCGCCGAGGATCGGCAGCGCGCCGGACCGGACCAGCGCCAGCACCAGCAGCACCACCGCGATCAGCGGCCAGAAGGCGCGCGCGCCCCGCTCCGCCGCGATTGCCGCACGGGTCAGCGCGATCTTTCGGCGCATCGGGGCCAACGGATCGTCCTGAATCTGGGTCTCGGCTTCGGTCATGGGGCCCCCTCGCCCGCAAGCCTAGCGCGCGCCACCTCCGGGGCCAAGCGGACGCGGTGCCGCGCGCCCGATTGTGATCGCTACTCCGCCAGCCAGTCGGGGATGGTGTCGCGCGCCAGCATCTCCTCGAAGCTCGGCCGCGCGCGGATCACGTCGAAGCGGTCGCCGCTGACCAGAACCTCGGGGATCAGCGCGCGGGAGTTGTACTCGCTCGCCATCACCGCGCCATACGCCCCGGCGGAGCGGAAGGCGATCAGGTCCCCCGCCGCCACCTGCGGCAGGTCCCGGCCCTTGGCGAAGGTGTCGCCGCTCTCGCAGACCGGGCCGACGATGTCGTAGCGATGCGGCATCACGCCCGCCTCGCCCTCGATCACCGGGACGATATCGTGCCAGGCATCGTACATGGCGGGCCGGATCAGGTCGTTCATCGCCGCATCCAGGATCAGGAAGTCGCGATCCGCGCCGTGCTTGACGTAGATCGCCTCGCTGACCAGCAGCCCCGCATTGCCCGCGATCAGGCGCCCCGGCTCCACCTCGATCTCGCAGCCCAGATCGCCGACCGTGCGCCGGATCACCTTGCCATAGTCGAAGGGCAAGGGCGGCGCCTCGTTGGCGCGCACGTAAGGAATGCCCAGGCCGCCGCCCAGATCAAGGCGGCTGATCTCGTGCCCTTTCGCGCGCAGCGTCCGCGTCAGCTCCGCCACCTTCTGAAACGCCGCTTCATAAGGCTCCAGATCCGTCAGCTGCGAGCCGATATGCACGTCGATCCCCACCACCGCGATGCCGGGCAGCGAGGCGGCGAGCGCATAGACCTCCTCCGCCCGGTCGATGGGGATGCCGAACTTGTTCTCCGACTTGCCGGTCGCGATCTTGGCATGGGTCTTTGCGTCCACGTTCGGGTTCACCCGCACGGTGATCGGCGCGACCTTGCCCATTTCGGTGGCCACACGGCTCAGCCGCTCCAGCTCCGGCTCGCTCTCGACGTTGAACTGGCGGATGCCGTGTTCCAGCGCGTATTCCATCTCTTCCCGCGTCTTGCCGACGCCCGAGAAGACGATCTTCTCGCCCGGCACGCCCGCAGCCCGCGCGCGGCGGTACTCGCCGATGCTGACCACGTCCATGCCCGCCCCCATCCGCGCCATGATGCGCAGCACGGCGAGGTTGGAATTGGCCTTCATCGCGTAGCAGATGAGGTGCGGCATTCCCTCCAGCGCCTCGTCCACCACCTTGAAATGCCGCTCCAGCGTCGCGGTGGAATAGACGTAGAACGGCGTGCCCACGGCGCGCGCGATCTCGGGAAGGGGAACATCCTCGGCATGGAGGACACCATCGCGGTAGAGAAAATGATCCATCGGTCAGCCCTGATTGCGCGAGCGGAGGAAGAGGTAGAGCGGCAGCCCGCACGACAGCCCGATACAGAAGGTCGCGGGGATCGCCCAGAGCGACGACCAGTCGCGGCGCACCCGGACCTCTGCCACGATCCAGATGGTCAGCGCCGTGGCCGCGACCGTCAGGTCGTAGACGAGGCCGGTGGTCGCATCCGACACGTTCCACGCGCCGACCATAGCCACCATCGACCAGTCGTTTTCCGCCAGCCACGGCAGGAAATAGGCCATCGGCAGCACCGCGCCGATCACGGCGAGGATCAGGTAGGTCAGGCGCAGGCGCGACATGGGGCTTCTCCGCTCGTCGGTCGCGCCGGGCGTAGCCGCGCACCGCACATGATGCAAGCGTGACGACGGCCTCGCGTCACTCCACCTCCGCCGCGCGCCGCCCGGCACGGCTGCCGATCCAGACGCAGGCGAGCACGATCACAGCACCCGTCCCCTGCAACAGGCTCAGACGCTCGCCCAGAATGGCCCAGCCCAGCACCACCGCCGTCAGCGGGCTGAGGAAGCCGAAGCTCGTCACGACCGACGGTCCCAGCCGCGCGATCCCGCGGAACCACAGGACATAGCTGATCGCAGCCCCCGGCAGGCCCAGCCACAGGAACCCGGCAACGCCGCGGGCGTCGATCGCCGGCAACGGCGGCTCCAGCAGCAGCGCCACGGGCACCAGCAGCAGACCGCCCGCGACCAGTTGCCAAGCCGTGAAGGTCAGGGCGGAGGCGTCCGGCTGCCAGGCCCGCGTCAGCACCACGCCCCCCGCCATCGACAGCGCACCGATGAAGGCTGCAACGATGCCCACCGGATCGAGCGCCGCGTCGGGCCCGATCACCAGCAATGCGACGCCGCCGATCCCGGCCAGCGCCGCCGCGACCCCGCCCGCCGTCAGCCGGGTGCCGAGGATCAGGCGGGCCAGTACCAGCACGATCAGCGGCTGCACCGCGCCCAGCGTGGCCGCGACCCCGCCCGGCAGGCGATAGGCCGCGACGAAGAGCGCGCCCCAGAACAGCGCGAAGTTCAGCCCCCCGAGGACTGCCAGTCGCGGCAGCCACGCGACCGGCGGCAATTTCCCCGTGATCAGCAACAGCAACAGCCCCGCCGGCAATGCGCGCAGCACCGCCGCGGTCACCGGATAGCCCTCCGGCAGAAGTTCGGTCGTGACGATATAGGTCGATCCCCAGATCGCAGGGGCGAGAGCGGCCAGCACGGCATCGGTCCAACGGGACATCACGAACTCCTTTATCTTGACGTCAAGATATTGAGACATGTCTTGATGTCAAGATACCGGGCTGGCAGGATGTCCGGCATGGACCATGTCGACCGCATTCTCGCCCAATGGCGCGCCGAACGCCCCGATCTCGACGTCGCTCCGATGGGCCTGCTCGGACGGCTCAAGCGCCTGACCGACCGCGTGACCGAGGAGACCGGGCGGGTGTTCCGCGCTCACGATCTGACGCCCGCCGGGTTCGACGTGCTCGCCACGCTGCGCCGCTCCGGGCCGCCCTACGCGCTCAGTCCCTCGAGCCTGATTTCGTGGACGATGGTCACCTCCGGCACGATGACGAACCGGCTCGACCGGCTGGAGGCGGCGGGCCTCGTCGAGCGTCGCCGCGACCCCGAGGACGGCCGCGGCTCGCTCGTCGCCCTGACGGACGCGGGCTTCGCACTGATCGAGCAGGTGGTGGCCGAGCATGTCGCCAACCAGCACCGCATCGTCGCGAGCCTGCCGCAGGAGATGCGCGCCCGCCTCACCGCCGACATCACCGAGTGGCTGGCGCATCTCGACCCACCGCAGGACGACGACGGCTGAGAGCTGGTGCAAAGTATTGCCTTGCCTGCGGCACGCGGCGCGACGAGCATGTCGGCCGTGCCGCTGCGCCTGCTTATCGCCGCCATTGCCATCGCCAGCCTCGCTCTGCGGGTCTGGGTGATCCTGCCCGATATCGGCTCGGTCGCGGCGGCGCTGTGGCAGATGCTGCGCTATTTCACGATCCTGACCAATCTGGCGGTCGCAGGCGTGATGATCCTGTCACTCGCGCGGCGGCGTCGGCCGGGGGCCGCGATCTCGGCGGCGATCACCACATGGATCATCGTGGTCGGCGCAGTCTATCACGCCTTGCTGGGTCAAGACCTGCCATTCGGCACGCTCCGGTACTGGATTGACCACGGCTATCATACCGCCGTCCCTGTCCTGACGGTGATCTGGTGGATCGCCGCGGCCGAGAAGTCGGGCCTGCGCCCCATCCAGGCCCTGCACTGGGCGCTTTTTCCCATCGCCTATCTCGCCTACGCGCTGGCGCGCGGGCTGGCGGACGGCGTCTATCCCTATTTCTTCATCAATCCCGGCATGGTCGGCTGGTCCGGCGTCTTTCTCTGGGCGGCGGGTCTCTTCGCTCTCTTCACCGGGCTGGGCCTGATGCTGGTGCTCGCCGCCCGCCGACTGAGCGGCGTTCAGTCGGCCTGATCGGCCTGCGAGGGTGGCACCGGCAGGGCCTTGCGCCCGCAGGCCGCTGGGGTCAGCAGGAGTGCTGCGATCAGCATCAGGCGGATCATCCCAGCGCCTCCTTCCAGCGGGCGATCTGCTCGCGCACCCGCACCGGGGCCGTGCCGCCATAGGAGGTGCGCGAGGCCACCGACGCCTCGACCGTCAGCACGTCGAACACGCCCTGCGTGATCTTCGGGTTCACCCCCTGCATGTCGTCGAGCGTCAGATCGGCCAGGTCGCAGCCGCGATCCTCCGCCATCTTCACCAGCGCGCCCGTCGCGTGATGCGCGTCGCGGAACGGCAGGTTCGCCTCCCTCACCAGCCAGTCGGCGAGGTCCGTCGCGGTGGAGAAGCCCGAGGCCGCAGCCGCCCGCAGGTTTTCCGCATTCGGACGCAGGTCCGCCAGCATCCCGGTCATCGCGGCAAGGCTCAGCATCATCGAATCCGCCGCATCGAAGACCTGCTCCTTGTCCTCCTGCATGTCCTTGGAATAGGCGAGCGGCAGGCCCTTCATCACCGTCAGCAGCGCTACCGTCGCGCCGACGATCCGCCCCACTTTCGCACGCAGCAGCTCCGCCGCGTCGGGGTTCTTCTTCTGCGGCATGATCGACGAGCCGGTGGAGAAACGGTCGCTGAGCGTGACGAAGCGGAACTGGGCCGAGGACCAGATCACCAGTTCCTCGGCGAAGCGGCTGAGATGCATCGCGCAGATCGAGGCCGTCGTCAGGAACTCCAGCGCGAAATCCCGGTCCGACACGGCGTCGAGCGAGTTGGCCGACGGCCGGTCGAAGCCCAGGGCCTCCGCCGTCATCTCCCGGTCGATGTCGAACCCGGTGCCCGCCAGTGCCGCGCAGCCCAGCGGGCTTTCGTTCATCCGGGCGCGCGCATCGCGGACGCGCGAGCGGTCGCGCGCGAACATCTCGACATAGGCCATCATGTGATGACCCCAGGTCACGGGCTGCGCCGTTTGCAGATGGGTGAAGCCCGGCATCACCATGTCCGGTCCCGCCTCCGCCTGTGCCACGAAGGTCCGCATCAGCGCGGTCAGCCCGGCCTCCATCGCGTCGAGCTGGTCGCGCACCCACAGCTTGAAGTCGGTCGCCACCTGGTCGTTGCGGCTGCGCGCGGTGTGCAGACGGCCCGCGGGCTCACCCACCAGTTCCTTCAGCCGCGCCTCCACGTTCATGTGGATGTCCTCCAGCGCGGCGGAGAACGCGAAGTCACCGCCCTCGATCTCTGACAAGACCGTGAGCAGCCCTTCCCGGATCACCTCCGCATCGCTATCCGTCAGGATGCCCTTGGCGGCGAGCATGGCGGCATGGGCGCGCGAGCCCTCGACATCCTGTCGGGCGAGCCGCTTGTCGTAGCCGATCGAGGCGTTTATCGCCTCCATCAGGGCATCGGGGCCGTCGGCGAACCGGCCGCCCCACATGGCGTTGGAGGATGTGCTCTTGGTGGTGTCGTCGGACATCGGGGCTCTCGACTGGAAGGAACGTGAAATGCGGATCGCAAAGAGGGCCGCTTCGGGTCTGGCCCTGTTCTACGCAGGCTTTCTCGCGCTTGCAAACGCGGCGCTCGCGCAGGATCCGGCGGCGCTGGAGGCGCTGCGCCGCGACGACATGCGCGCACTCGTCGTGCATAACAGCCCGCAGGCCCTGCCCGACCGCGCCGTGACCGATCCCGACGGGGGCGAGGTCAGCCTCGCCGACTATGCAGGCAAGGTCGTACTGGTGAACTTCTGGGCCACCTGGTGCGCGCCGTGCCGCGAGGAGATGCCCGATCTCGACGCGCTCAACGCCGATCTGGGCGGCGAGGATTTCGAGGTCGTGACCATCGCCAGCGGCCGCAACAGCCTCAGCGGCATCCGCGCCTTCTACGCCGAGACGGGCGTGGAGACCCTGCCGATCCTGCTCGACCCGCGCGGCGCGCTCGCCCGGCGTGCGGGCGTGCTGGGTCTGCCCGTGACGATCCTGATCGACCGCGAGGGCCGGGAGATCGCCCGCCTCAACGGCGGCGCGCACTGGAACGACGCCCCCGCGCGCGAGATCATCGAGGCGGTCATCGCGGCCGGGGAGTGATCCGTTCCGAGAGATCAGCCGCGCATCGACGAGCCGCGGCGCGGCGATCCAAGATTTGAGCATGGCAATTCATGCCGGCCACGTCCGTACGACCTTCCGGCGGCGCGTCTCCATCAACCAAATCGCCGTGCCGGGGGGCGGATCACGCCGGAGGCGCGCTTTCAGCACGACCGATGCGCGGCGGCCTGCGGCCTCGAGTCCGCGCAAAAGCGTCGAGGTCTACGCAAGCTCCCTACTCGCAGCGTAGGTTCCCGCACAGCGTTTCGCACGGAATACCGTCGCGGTCCCGATCCCGCGCCGTATCCCCGCAGACCACGAGGTGAAAGCACGCTTCCTCGCAGCAGCGCATCTGCCCGCAGGTCTTCGAGGGGGAGCATGAGTAGCTCTGCGCCACCCGCAAGCGCTCGATCCGCTCCGTCACCGGAGCGTTTTGGGCAACCACGGGCGTGCATGTCAGCAGGAGAGTGAGGAGCAACCTCATCGCACGAAGCTAGTCCCGCCCCCCGAGCGCCGCAACCTCCGCCTGCCGGAAGCAGCCATCGACATGATCGTTCACCAGTCCGGCTGCCTGCATGAACGCGTAGGTGATCGTCGGTCCGCAGAACTTGAACCCGCGCGCCTTCAGCGCCTTCGACATCTCGCGGCTCAGCGCGGTCTCGGCGGGAACGTCTGCCATCGTCGCAGGGCGCGCCTCAATCGGCGCGCCGTCGACGAAGCCCCAGATGAAGTCCGAGAAGCCGCCCTCCGCCTCGATCTGAAGAAATGCACGCGCATTGCCGATCGTCGCCTCGATCTTGCCCCGGTGACGCACGATGCCCGGATCGGCCAGCAGCCGCGCGACGTCCGGCTCCCCGAATCGGGCGACGCGGGCGGGATCGAATCGCTCGAAGGCGGCGCGGAACGCCTCGCGCTTGCGCAGGATGGTGATCCAGCTCAGCCCCGCCTGGAACCCTTCGAGGCAGAGAAGCTCCCACAGCTTGCGGCCGTCCCGCTCGGGCACCCCCCATTCGGTGTCGTGATAGTGAACATAGAGCGGATCGGCCCCGCACCAGGAACAGCGGTCTTCGGTCATCGGACGCCTTAACGATTCGTTCAGAACAACTGGGGAACATTACCCCGACATGAGGAGAGGAGCGAGCGTATGCTGCCCGCCAGACGCATCGCGCAGGACCGCCGGTCGACGGTCGAGGATCCGTGCGTCACCGCTCTGCGCGCGGGCGGCGTGCAACTCGCCTTCCAGCCCATCGTCCGCGCCCGCGCGCCGCATCGGGTTGGCTTCTTCGAGGGTCTGTCGCGCCTGCGGGTGGAGGGGGGCGAGGTCACGACGCCCGCGCGCTTCCTCCCCCCGATCGAGGCGGCGGGCCAGATCGCCCTGCTCGACCGCCACGCCTTGCGCCGGGGCCTCGACGCCCTGGCGGAACACCCGCACATGCGCCTGACGCTGAACGCGGGCGCACCGACCCTGACCGACGAGGCCTGGCTGTCCCTCCTGAGGCGGGAGGCGGCGGACCGTCCGCATCTCACCGACCGCCTGGTGGTCGAGATCACCGAGACCGCCGTCGCCGATATCGACGCGGCGGTCCGCTTCACCCGCACGGTGCGGCGGCTCGGCGTGACGGTCGTGCTCGACGATTTCGGAGCGGGCGCGACCGCCTTCCGCCACTTCCGCGACCTCGCGCTCGACGGGGTGAAGATCGACGGCCTGTTCTCGCGCGAGGTGGACCGCAACCGCGACCATCAGGCCCTCATGCGCGCACTGACCAAGCTCGCGCGCCATTTCGACCTGTTCACCGTGGCGGAATATGTCGAGACACGGGCCGAGGCGGCCTGGCTCGCCCGCATCGGCGTGGATTTCCTGCAAGGCTACCTCTTCGCGCCGCCCGGGCCGCGGCCCGACTGGCGGATCGAGCCGTGATCAGGACTTGCGCACCAGTTCCGACAGCTGCTCTTGCATCCGGCTCAGCTGCGACTTCAACTCGTCGAGTTCGACATCCTTGGCCGTCTGCGCCTTCTCCTCCGGCTCGGGCGCAGGGGCCGCCGCCTTGGCGAAGGGAGTGAACATGCGCATCGTGTTCTCGAACCACTCCATGTTCGACCGGCTCATCGCCTCGAAATTCGCGATCGCGGGATTCGCCTCGAAGGCGGAGCGGACCTGGTCGCGCATCTTCTCCTGATTGCGCGCGAAGGTGTCCATGGACGCGTCGAGATAGCCGGGCACGAAACCCTGCAACGTGTCGCCGTAAAGCCGGATCAACTGCCGCAGGAAGTTCGTGGGCAGCATGTTCTGCCCCTTCGCCTCCTCCTCGAAGATGATCTGCGTCAGGACCGAGCGGGTGATGTCCTCCCCCGACTTCGCGTCGTTCACAACGAAGTCCTGCCCCTCGCGCACCATCTGCGCGAGATGTTCGAGCGTGACGTAGCTCGACTTCGCCGTATTGTAGAGCCGCCGGTTGGCGTATTTCTTGATGACGATCGGCTGGTCCGGATCTTGCGTCTTGCTGGCCACTGTCACCTCTCCCCCGCGGTCTGAAATGCCGCCTGCGCGAAAGCATAGTGCGCCGCAACGCCGCGCCGCAACGCAAAATTGCCAGCGCATGCAATCGCAGCGCGTGCTATGCAGCGCCCCATGACCGCTGCCGCCCTCGAGCCCGATTTCCCCGCCCCCCGCCGGCGAGCCGCGCCGGTCCCACTTCCGCTGCATCTGTGGCAGGCCCAGATGGAAACGGCGCGGCAGGCGGGCGATGCGGAAGGGGTCGCCCTCATGGCCCGGCGGCTCTCCGCGATGCTCGACGGCATCGCCCGCTGGCGGGCCGATCCCTGGTCGCGGCCTGCGGACGAGACCCCCGTCCTGTGGTCGGACGGGGCCACCGCGCTGCGCGATTGCGGCGGATCGGGCCGCCCGGTGCTGCTGATCCCCTCGCTCATCAACCGCGCCTACATCCTCGACATCCTGCCTGAACGCTCGCTGGTCGCATCGCTGCGCGCGGGCGGCCTGCGTCCTCTATTGCTCGACTGGGGCGTGCCGGGCGGGGTCGAGCGGGACTTCTCCCTCGCCGACTATGCCGACCGCCGCCTGCGCCCCGCGCTCGCCATCGCGCGGGTGCTGGCGGGCGGGCCGGTGCCGGTGGTCGGCTACTGCATGGGCGGGGCACTCGCCGCCAAGTCG
>NZ_JAWDKL010000044.1:0-12410 GCF_032464675.1 Roseobacter sp. HKCCA0434 | reverse complement strand
GCGCGTGCTGGCGCGCGAGCTGCCCGGCGCGGTCGAGACCTTCGAGATCACCATCGCGGAAGCCGGCCTGCCCACGGTCGAGGCCACGGTGCGCCGCGCGACGCTCGAGGACGCCGCCACCGATCCGCGCAGCGAGGACGTGCTGTGGGAGGAGATCGCGCTCGACACCGGCGCGCCGCGCCGCGCGGGCGCGCCGACCCTGCCCGGCGCCTTTCCGCGCTTTTCCTACGGCATCGCGCCGTCGCTGGCGATCAACGCCTTCGACCCCGACGATCCGCTGCGGCCCGACCTGGGGATCGCGCTCTCCGCCCGCTACGAGCTGGCGCGCGGGCTCAGCTTCAACGGCACCCTGCGCCAGACCCTCACCAACGGGTTCGACGACGTGACGCGGCCCCCGCAATCGGACCTTCCGAACGTGCGCACGCTGATCTCCTCCTACCTGCGCGAGGGGACCACCGCGATCCGCGAACTGACGGTGGACTATCGCGGCAAGCCGATGCGCGACCTCTACGGCCGGGTGACGGCGGGCATCCTCGAACAGCAATATGCCGGCGTCTCGGCCGAGCTGCTCTACCGCCCGCTCGACTGGAACGTGGGCCTGGGGGTCGAGCTCAACTATGCCCGCCAGCGCGAGTTCGAGCAGCTCTTCGGACTGCGCGACTTCGACACGGTGACCGGGCACGCCTCGCTCTACTGGGACACGGGCTGGAACGATTTCGAGGTGCAGGTCGACGCGGGCCGCTACCTCGCGGGCGATTACGGGGCGACCTTCTCGCTGTCGCGCCGCTTCGACAACGGGTGGGAGCTGGGGGGCTTCTTCACCCTGACCGACGTGCCCTTCGACGAGTTCGGCGAAGGCTCCTTCGACAAGGGCCTGCGTCTGACCGTCCCGCTGGGCTGGTCCTCCGCGCGCGAGACGCGGACCGAGGTCTCGACCACGCTGCGCCCGCTGACCCGCGACGGCGGCGCGCGGCTGAACGTGCCCGGACGGCTGTGGGGCGAGGTGCGCGACGCCTCGGTCCTGCGGCTCGACCAGGGCTGGGGGGAGGTCTGGCAATGAGACGCGCGATCCTTCTGCTCGCCTGCCTGGCCGCGCTCACCGGCTGCGGCGACCTGAGCGGCCCGTTCGGCGAGGCCGCGCGCACAGTGCGCGCCGCGGTCGAGCAGCGCCGCGCCGTCGCCCCGCCGCCCCTGGTGCTGACCCGCGCGCAGATCGCGGCCGATCCCGCGGCCTCGCTGCGCGTGACCGACCGGCTGGGCCGCGCGGCGATCCTGCAGGCGGTCGCGGCCCTCGACGGGCAGGCGACCTTCCGCAGCGGCGACGGTGTCAACCTCGCCTTCCGCGGACCGGTGGTGGTGCGCAGCCGCGGGCTGACCGACGACATCGCGGGGCTGGGCACCGACCCGGCGGTGCCGCTGATGGAGGCCGTGGCCCTGCGTCCCGGCGCCACCGCGCCCGGTGCCACCCACCGGCGCGAGGTCCGGCGCGTGACGCCGCTGTCGGATATCGAGACCCAGGTCTTCGTGTGCAGCTTCGTCCATGCCGGCCCCGACCCGCAGGAGATCGTCGAGCTGCGATTCGACACGGTGCGCATCGAGGAGAGCTGCGCCGAGATCGGCGACGAGACGGCGGAGGCCTTCGTCAACACGTGGTGGATCGTGCCCGAGACCGGGCAGGTCTGGCGCTCGCGCCAGTGGATCTCTCGCGCGCAAGGCTATCTCGACATCGAGGTGCTCAAGCCGCTGGGCTGAGCGGGGCGGACCCGCGGCGCGTTTCCGGCACCACGGATTCTTTATCGGTGGCGTTGGGCGAAGTCATTGATCGAACGGGTGGTTTGCGCTAGCTTTCCGCGAAAGGCGGGCTCTCGGGCCGTCTTCAGGTTCCTACGGTCGTGCAGCGGCCCCTCGTATCAGGATTTCGTCATGCCCCGCATCCTCTCCGCCACCGCCCTCAGCCTCGTCCTGAGCATGGGCACCGTGCTGCCCTCCTACGCACAGGACGTGATCATCAATGCCGACGGTTCGGTCAACGTGATCAACCAGCCCGCACCGGGCCAGCAGTTCACCGTGCAGCTGGCCAACGGCCAGATCGTGACGGCGACCGCGGCCGCGGCACCCGCCGCATCCGCTCCCGTGACCACCACGGTCGTCGCTGGTAGCGCCGCACCCGTGGCCGGCACGCCCGCCGGCACCGGCATCGTGACCACCACGGTCGCGGCCGGCGGCGGTCTCGCCGGCGGTCTGGGTCTGGCGGCGCTCGCGGCCCTGGCCGCGGTGGGCATCGCCGTGGCGGCGGCCGGTGGTTCGGACTCCGCGACCGCAACCAACACCAACTGATCCGCGCACAGCCGCGCGACCCGGTTCTTCTCGCGACGGGCGGATGGATCCCATCCGCCCGTTCGCTTGTCTGCAAGTCGGATCCATGCCTTCTTCCACACACCCCCATGTCCTGATCGTCGTCCCTGAGATGCGGTTCTTCCTGTCGCACCGGCTCAATATCGGGCTGGCCGCGCGCAGCGCCGGCTGGCGGGTGGGCGTCGCCGCCCCGCCCGGCCCCGACTGCGCCGATCCGCGGCTTGCGCGTGCCGGCATCGAGGTGCACCCCCTGCCGCTGCCGCGCGGCGCGCGGTCCCCGCTCGGTCAGGCGCGCGCGGTGGCACGGCTCCATGCGCTGATGCGCGATCTGCGCCCCGACCTCGTCCATCTGGTGACATCGAAACCCATGCTCTACGGCGGGCTGGCCGCGCGGCGGCTGGGCATTCCGGTGGTGGCCGCCGTCACCGGGCTCGGCTTCGCCTTCATCCAGAACGGGGCGAAGGCGCGCGCGATCCGTACCGGCATGGTGGCAGGCTACCGCGCGCTGCTGGGCCGCGCGGGCAACCGGCTGATCTTCCAGAACCGCGACGACGCCGCGCTGTTCCGGCGGCTCGGCATCACCGGGCAAGCGCGGGTCGAGCTGATCCCCGGCTCGGGCGTCGATCTCGATGCCATCCGCCCCGCCCCGCTGCCCGACGGCCCGCCCGTGGCGCTGCTGCCCGCGCGGATGCTGCGCGACAAGGGGGTCGATGAATTCGTGACCGCCGCCCGCATCCTGCGCGCGCAGGGCTCGGACGCGGTGTTCCGCCTGATGGGCGACCCCGATCCGGGCAATCCCGCCTCCCTCACCCGGACCGAGCTGGAGGCGATCGCCGCCGAGGGCATCGTCGAATGGCACCCTCACAGCCCGGACATGAACGCGGCCCTTGCCCGCGCGCATCTTGTGGTGCTGCCCTCCTATCGCGAGGGCTTTCCCAAGAGCCTGGTCGACGCCGCCGCCGCGGGGCGCGCCGCGGCCACCAGCGACGTGACCGGCTGCCGCGATGCGGTGATCGAGGGCGAGACGGGGCGGCTCTTCGCCCTGCGCGACGCGGACGACACCGCCCGCGTGATGGGAGAGATGCTGTCCGACCGCGCGGGGCTCGAACGGATGGGCGCCGCCGCCCGTGCGCTGGCCGAGGCGCGCTACGATGCGGGCGCCATCGCGGCGCGCCACCTGGAAATCTACGAGGCCACCTGTCGCGGAGTTGATTGAAAAGAGGCGGATTTGTGGCGGGTCTGCACTGGTCAGCCGACGCACAAACCGCTAGGCCTGTTCAGGAAAAAAGTCCGGGCCCGGGCTTTCGACGCGTCCGCCACCGTCGGGAGCCGCCCGAAGACACCTTGGGGAGACAAGACTTGTTCCGTTCCGACATCCTGCGCGCGTTCGGCCTGTTCGCACTGATGGCCACGCTCGCGGCCTGCAACGAGACCCGGTTCACCTCCGCCGCGGGCACGCCGTCCTACGGCCCGGTGGAGCTGGTTCTGCTCGACAACGCGACCGTGTCCTATTTCGCGGCACCGCCGCGCGCGGGCGCCGACGGGCTCGCCTTCGCCCGCAGCGGCCAGTCGCTGCCGCAGGGGCGGGGCGGCTACCTGGTGGGTGCGGGCGACCAGATCAGCATCACGGTCTGGGAATATCCCGAGCTGACCACGCCGGGATCCGAGGATGGCGGCGGGCTGACGGTCATGCAGGACGGGCGGCTCTACTTTCCCTATGTGGGCTACATCCAGGCCGCGGGCCGCACGCCGGGCCAGATCCGTGACCGGCTGGCGGCGGGACTGGCCAATTTCCTGCCCGATCCGCAGGTCGACGTGCGGGTCACGAATTTCGCCTCGCAGCGCGTGGTGGTCTCGGGCGCCGTGGCCCAGCCCGGTGCCTTCGTGATCGGCGATACCGGGCTCACCGCGCTGGAGGCGATCCTGCTGGCGGGCGGCCCGGCCGAGGGCGGGGACCTTTCCCGCGTGACGATCGAGCGCGGCGGCCAGATCTACGCCTTCGACCTCAGCGGCCCCGAACAGGGCCTGCCCGTGCCCGTGAACCCGGCGCTGCGCTCGGGCGACATCGTCTCGATCGTCGCCTACGAGCCGCGCCAGGCCTATCTCTTCGGCGAGGTCGGCCGCGTGGGGGAGATCGACCTGACCGCGCGCACCATGTCGCTGACCCAGGCGCTGGCGCAGTCCGGCGGGCTCGACCAGCGGCGCGCGGATGTCAGCGGCGTGTTCCTGTTCCGCCGGGTCGGCAATGTCACGCGGGTGGGTCAACTCGACCTGACCTCGCCCGTGGGCTATCTCGTGGGCGAGCGGACGGATGTGGCCGAGGGCGACGTGATCTACGTCACCACCGCACCCGTGACCCGCTGGAACGACCTGATCAGCCAGCTGCTGCCCAGCCTCGGCGCCACGCGCGCCGTCACCGGCACGGCCGGCGTGCTGACCGGCAACTGAGACGGCTCGGGAAAGGCCACGCATGTCCCTGAAGATCGCATCGGCGATGACCGTGTGCATCGGCAATATCTGCCGCTCCCCCGTGGCCGAGGCCGCGCTCGCCCGCAGCTTTCCGCGCCTGCATACCGGGTCGAGCGGCCTGGGCGCGCTGGTCGACCATCCCGCCGACGCGGACGCGGCGAAGGCGGCGGCGGCACATGGGCTGGACCTGTCGGCGCATCGCGCGCGCCAGTTCGACCCGGTGCGCGCGCGCCGCTACGACCTGATCCTGGTGATGGAGGCCGAACAGCGCGAGGATATCCTGCGCCGCGCGCCGGATCTGGGCGGGCGCACCTTCCTCGTCACCCACTGGACCGGCGGGCACGCCGTCTCCGACCCCTATCGCCGCAGCTTCGACCGGCATGAACGCGCGGTGACCGACATCCTCGAAGGCGTGGCCGGCTGGGCCGCGCGGCTGGACGTGGCGGCATGAGCGAGGGGCAGCGCGGCGTCGAGGACGGGTTCGGCGGAAGCGACATCGATCCGATCGAGCTGCTACGCGTCGCTTGGGCGCGCAAGTTCCGCATCCTCTTCGTGGCCCTGATCGCGACCGCGATCGGCATCGGCTGGGCGATCAGCCAGCCACGCGTCTATCAGGCCGATGCCCTGGTCCAGATCGAGAAGCGGCAGGGCACCGTATCGGGCCTGCAGGAGCTGACGGGCCTGGGCAATGCCGGGGGCGAGAGCACCAACACCCAGATCCAGATCCTGACCTCGCGCCGCGTGCTGGGCGAGGTGGTCGACCGGCTCGACCTGACGCTGGCCGCGCGCCCCGTGCCGCTGCCGGTGCTGCGCGACATCGCCACCCTGTGGCCCGGGGAGCCGCCGCGCACCCCGTGGATCGACCGTTGGATCCGGCCCTATGCCTGGTCGGGAGAGGCGATCACGGTGGCGCGCTTCTCGATGGACCGCGACGCGCCCTACTCGGTGCGCCTGACCCGGGACGAGAGGCCGGGCGGCTACACGGTCCGCCTGCCCGACGGGCGCGTGCTCGACGGACGGGTCGGGGAGATGCTGCGCGATGCGCAGACCGGGCTGGAACTGACGGTCAGCGAACTGGAGGGCGAGCCGGGCCGCACCTTCGCCGTGGCGCGCGCCACGCGCGCGGCCGCGATCGCGGGCCTGCGCGGCGGCCTGCAGATCCAGCAGCAACCCGGATCGGAAGTGCTGCGCATGACCTATCGCGCGGGCAGCCGCGAGGAGGCCGTACGCCGCCTCGACGCCGTGGCCGAGGAATTCCTGACGCAGAACGTCGCGCGTTCGGCAGCGGAGACCGAACAGTCGCTGGCCTTCATCGAGCAGCAGCTTCCCGGTGCGCTGCGCGACCTGGAGACGGCGCAGGCCGAGATCAACGCCTTCCGCGTCTCCGAGCAGTCGATCGACCTGAATGCCGAGACGCAGGGCCTGCTCAACCGCGTCACCTCCCTGCGCGCGGAGCTGGCCCAGCTCGACATCCGCGAGGACG
The DNA here is from genome assembly GCF_032464675.1 of Roseobacter sp. HKCCA0434. Taxonomy (NCBI): domain Bacteria; kingdom Pseudomonadati; phylum Pseudomonadota; class Alphaproteobacteria; order Rhodobacterales; family Roseobacteraceae; genus Roseobacter; species Roseobacter sp. HKCCA0434. The sequence goes on along the minus strand of NZ_JAWDKL010000044.1, from coordinate 6,103 downwards.
AGATCTCCCGCCGGTACACGCGCAACCATCCCGTCTACCAGACGCTGATCGCCAACCGCGCGGCCTATCAGGAACAGCTGCAGATGCTGGAGGATGAGACCGGCACCCTGCCCGAGACGCAGCAGCGCTTCTTCAACCTCAACCAGGAACTGGAGGTCGCGCGCGAGATCTACCTGCAGCTGCTGAACCGCCAGCAGGAGCTGGAACTCGTGCGCGCGGGAACGGTGGGCAACGTGCGCATCCTCGATACCGCGCAGGCCAACCCCTTCCCGGTCGCGCCCAACCGCACGCGCGCCGTGGCGCTGGCCTTCGCACTCGGCCTCCTGCTGGCGGCCGGGCTGGTGCTGGCGCGCCACCTGATGCGCTCGCGCATCGACGACATCGCCGATCTCGACGATTTCTCGCTGCCGCTCTACGGCGTGATCAAGCGCCTGCCCGGGCGGCGCAAGGTCGGCGGGCGCACGCAGCCGCTGATGCTCGATTCCGCGCGCAAGCAGCACGAACCGGTGATCGAGGCGTTCCAGTCGCTGCGCACCGCGCTCTATTTCGGGATGATGGACGAGACCCCCCGCGCCGTCGTCGTCTCCTCCGCCTCGCCCGGCGACGGCAAATCCTTCGTGTCGGCCAACCTGGCCGCCCTCTCCGCCAAGGGCGACAGCAGCGTCTGCCTGGTCGATGCAGACATGCGCAAGGGCTACCTGCGGCGCTATTTCAAGCTGCCGCGCGGCACCAAGGGCCTGTCGGAATACCTGTCGGGCCAGGCGACGCTGGAGGAGATCGTGCACGAGATCTCGCCCGGGCTCAGCGTGATCGCGGCAGGCACCTATCCTCCCAACCCGGCCGACCTCCTGATGAGCGCGCGGTTCCGGGAGCTGGTGACGCTGCTGGGCGATGCGTTCGACCTGACGATCTACGACGCCCCACCGATCCTGGCCGTGACCGATCCCACGATCATCCGGCGCCTGGTCCCGCGCATGCTGTGCGTGATCGGGCACCGCCGGACCGAGCGCGGCATGGTCGAGGCGATGATTCGCACCCTCGACAAGACGGGCGGCAAGATCGACGGACTGGTCCTGAACGACTACCAACCGGGACGCGGGTCCGGGGCCGAGGGTCAGCAATACGGATACTACTATTCGTCACGTTACCGTTACCAGGCATCGGATAAGTCTGCCTAAAACAGGGATTTCGTCATCGGGCACTTGTCAGAAAAGCGAATTTTTCGTTAATGGCGGCTGGAATTCATTAGATTTCCTCACATTTTCGGATGTGACGAGGCGTAGCGGGGGTTAGCGGCAGATATGTTCGATATCGCACAGACGACATATTCCGATGACCGCGTGGACGCTGCGTCGGCGATACCGCGCAACCGCATCGTCTACCGAATCTTCAAACGCACCTTCGACATCGGCATGAGCCTCGCGCTCCTGCCGCTGATGGTTCTGTGCGCGCTCGTTCTGCTGATCTTGAACCCGTGGATGAACCGCGGGCCGCTGTTCTTCCGGCAGGAACGGATGGGGCGCAACTGCGAGCCGTTCCACGTCGTGAAGTTCCGCTCGATGACCTGCGCCCATGTGGTGGAGCGGGGCCCGGACGATCCGCTGGAAACCTCGCGCATCACCAAGCTCGGCCGCTTCCTGCGCCGCAGCCGCATCGACGAGCTGCCCCAGATCCTCAACGTGATGTCGGGCGAAATGAGCCTGATCGGCCCGCGGCCCGACTTCCTGTCGCATGCGCGCGCCTATCTCGTCAGCGTGCCCGGCTATCGGCAGCGCCACGCGGTGCGGCCGGGCATCAGCGGGCTGGCGCAGACGCGGCTGGGTTATGTCGAGGGGACCGACCAGACCCGGTCGAAGGTCGATGCGGACCTGGAATATATCCGCACCGCCTCCTTCCTGACCGACACACGCATCCTGATCGACACGCTGCGCACCGTGCTGGGCGGCTTCGGCCGCTGAGCGCCCCGCCCCGCGCGATCGGCCGATCACACCTCCCGTCTTGCGCGATCAGCTGATCACGACAGCATGAATGCCCTGCGCCGTGGTCCCGCTGGCCTTGACCGCGCGCACGCCGCACAGCAGCCACCCGCCATCGCAAAGCACCACCGTGCGCTCGGTGCCGCGCACCGAGGTAAAGGCGACCGAGCCGCCCGACTCGACATAGAGTGCCACGGCCACCTCCGGCAGCTCCGCCCCGTCGGCGGGCGTGACCGGCAGGTAGTCGGAGCCGGGACCGTTCAGCGAGGCGGAGCGGGTGGAGAAGATGTTGTTCATGTCGAAAATCCTTTCGGGTTCAATGGAAACTGAAGGGGGGCTGCCGCGTCAGACCGCGACCTGGGCGCGCGCGACATCGCGCAGCGCCGCCAGCGCCGCCGGACCGGTCGCGGTGGTCAGCCCGATCGCATGGATTCGGCCTCCGAACCGGGTATTGCCGTTATTGCTGCGCAGGAAATCGATCTTCGACCAGGCAGAGAAGTCCCCGACCAGTACGTAGTCGCGCAGCCCCGTCCCGGATGCGCTCGCGAGCAGATCGAACAGCTGCCCGCGATGACCGGTGAAAGGCACGCCGTCCACCGTCTCGCGGGGCGCCCCGATGCCCCCCGTGCTGGGCAGCGTCGTGCCGTGGTCGAAGATCCCCGCATATTGCCCCGATGCGCCCGAGGACATCAGGCAGCCCTTGTCGCCCTGCGCCGCCTCGACGACCAGCACCACGGCCATGTCCGCGGGCAGTGGCACGCCCGTGTCGAAGACCGGCTGGTCGTCCTGCCCGTCCGCGAAGAGGTGCCGCGGGGCGGTGCGCAGCTCCGGGCTCGCGTCCAGCGACGGCGTGACCAGCGCGGGCCAGGCCCCGCCCGCGAAATCGCCCGCGATGACCCGCACCGGGTCGCCCCCGGACGCCGCCGCGAGCGTTGCGCCCGCATCCTGCCACAGGCTCGATCCCGTCGCGGACCAGAAGCCCAGCATCCCCGCGGGCAGGCCCGAGGCTTGTGCCCTGAGCGCGTCGAGCCGCGCCTCGACCCGTGCCACGCAGTCCGCATCGGACCCCGCGACGACGAAGCAGGCGGCCATGTCCCCCGCCGGGCCGATCAGGTCCACGCCCTGCCAGGCGCTCAGATCCGCCCCGCGGATCACCAGCGCGTGCCAGACCCCGTCCGACAGGGCCGCGGCCAGCGCGTCCCGGTCCGTGCCGGTCCAGGGTGTCCCGTCGATGCGGAGGGAGGGCAGCCCGGCCCCGGCATGCAGCTCCGTCGAGTTCGACCCGGCCTCCCACCGCGCCAGATAGCGGGCCGCGTCGTCCGGATCGCCCAGCAGCACCGCATCGCCGTCCAGGCAGCGCAACAGGCAGCCGATGGTCACGTCCGCATGGGCCGCGAGGTCCACCGGTCCCGTGCCCAGGGCCGCCTGGCCGCCGTCCAGCTCCAGCAGGGACAGCTGCCCGTCGCGCGCCAGCACCGGGCGCGCCGCCGTCACGGGCTGGAGCAGGTCCGGCCCCGCCGCCCCCTGCAGGGTGGAGACGGGATCGCCCGGCTGCGCCGTACCGCCATCGGCGAGGTACGTGTCCTCCCCCGTCATGCCCAGCACCAGGCCCGGCAGGAAAGAGGGGGCGGCGGCGGCCGCGCCCGGATGCGGTCCGAGACGACCGAGGCGGGTCATTGCGAAGAGGGCCGGGGCAAATGTCATGGCGTCGTCCTTTGGCAGGGAGCCGTCCCCACCGACCGGACGCGCCGGTCCCTTCTGCGAGATCCGGTCCACCGCGATGCGCGGTCGGGGCGAAGCTCGTCGAAAGTTCACGCACCGATCTATCAGCGAAGGATTGAGAAAGGGTTAATACCCGTCGCATCTGGATCACGGACCGGGGATGCCGTATCTGCGGGCGGTCAGGACACGAGAGGAGACCTGTGATGAACATCGCGATGATCGGAACCGGCTATGTCGGCCTCGTCTCCGGGGTCTGTTTCTCCGATTTCGGCCATGACGTGACCTGCGTGGACATGAACGCGGACAAGATCGCGCGGCTGGAGGCGGGCGAGGTCCCGATCTTCGAGCCGGGGCTCGACGCGCTGATGGCCACCAATGTCGAGGCGGGGCGTCTTTCCTTCACGACCGATCTCGCCGCCGCGGTGGCCGCGGCCGACGCGGTCTTCATCGCCGTGGGCACGCCGACGCGGCGCGGCGACGGCCATGCGGACCTGACTTACGTCGAGGCCGCCACGCGCGAGATCGCTGCCGCGCTCGACGGCTACACGGTGGTCGTGACCAAGTCGACCGTGCCCGTGGGCACCAATGCCCGCGTCGCCGCGATCCTGAAGGAGACCGCGCCCGAGGCGGAGTTCGACGTCGCCTCCAACCCCGAATTCCTGCGCGAAGGGGCGGCGATCGAGGATTTCATGCGCCCCGACCGCGTCGTCGTCGGCGTCGAGAATTCCGAGGCTGGCAGCCGCGCGCGCGAGGTCATGGCCCGCATCTATCGCCCGCTCAGCTTGCGCGACGCGCCGGTGATCTACACCGACCTGGAATCGGCGGAGATGATCAAATATGCCGCCAACGCCTTCCTCGCGACCAAGATCAGCTTCATCAACGAGATCGCGGCGCTGTGCGAGCGGGTCGGCGCGGATGTGCAGTCGGTGGCGCGCGGCATGGGGCTCGACAACCGGATCGGCTCGAAATTCCTCAACGCAGGACCCGGCTATGGCGGCTCGTGCTTTCCGAAGGACACCAAGGCGCTCGCCCGGATCGGGCAGGAGCATGCCTGCCCCATGCGCATCACCGAAACGGTGATCGAGGTCAACGAGACGGTGAAGCGCCGGATGATCGACAAGGTGCTCGACCTCTTCGACGGCAAGCTCGCAGGGAAACGCATCGGCGTGCTGGGCGTGACCTTCAAGCCCAATACCGACGACATGCGCGACGCACCGGCGCTGACCATCGTGCCCGCCCTCGTGGGCGCGGGGGCCGAGGTGGTCGTGACCGATCCCGAAGGGGAGAAGGAGGGCGCGGCCCTCCTGCCCGGCGTCACCTGGGCCGAGGATGCCTATGCCGCGGCCGACGGGGCCGACGCGCTCGTCATCCTGACCGAGTGGAACCAGTTCCGCGCGCTCGATCTCGCCCGCATCGCGGACGTGATGCGCGGCGACCGGGTGGCGGACCTGCGCAACATCTACACCGCGGCAGAGATGGCGGCGGCGGGTCTGGTGCTCACCGGGGTCGGCCGGGACTGATTTCGGGGGACGGCGCGGGCGCGAAGGCCAGGCACAGCCCCCAGACCATGCCCGTGGCGATGACCGGCACGCCGTAGAAATACGGCCCGTCGATCAGCGAATAGGCCGCCATCGTGTTGAGCGGCATCAGCGCGCAGCACCCTTGCGCGCCTCCGGTCCGCTGGGCGCGCAGCCACAGCGCCAGCAGGACCCCCATCGCCAGCAGGCCCATCGGCACCCCGAAGGCGAACATCAGCTCCAGCGGGAAGCTATGGACCTGCGGGAAGGGATACGCCTCCTGATGGAGCAGGAACTGCCCCCAGCCATGCCCGGTCAGCGGCGCCTCGCCGATCAGGTCCAGCGTCGTGCGCCACAGCCCGACCCGCCCCGACAGGAAGTCGTCGGCATCGCCCGCGCGGCGGATCGAATGTTCGATCTCGGTCATCAGCCCGACCGAGGCCGTGGGCTCGGGCAGGCTGACGGCGATCGCGACGGCCAGGGCGAGGCAGGCCGCGAGCGCGCCCACGTGACGCGTCGGGCCGCGCGGATGCAGCGCGGCGAGCGCACATCCCAAAAGCAGCGCCACCCAGGCGCCGCGCGCCCCGCTCCACAAGACCAGCCCCGTGGCGCAGGCCGCCAGGAGCCCGATCGCGATCCGGGCGCGTGCGCCCTCGCCCGGCCACAACACCAGCCCCAGCCCCACCGCCGCGGACAGGGTGTAGAGATGCCCCGCCCGCCTCACGTTGTTGAAGGCGGGAAAGCTGATCATCCAGTCGATCTCGCGCAGATCGCCATGGACCAGCTCCATCAGCGGCAGGGTCAGCGCGTGCAGCGGTCCGGCCGCCAGCAGCGCGATCAGCACCGCGCGGGCCAGGCCCGCGCCCGCGGGTCCCGTGCCACGGGCCC
>NZ_JAWDKL010000043.1:0-12749 GCF_032464675.1 Roseobacter sp. HKCCA0434 | reverse complement strand
GGCCCGGCTCGGGCGCGGCCCGGCTCTCCGCCATCTCGGGAGCCGATCGCGCAGGCACCGCCGGGTCGGAGGACGCCGCACGCGGCGCCGTGTCGGCACGCACAGGCGCTGCGGGGGCGGGCGCTTCGGCCATAACCGCCTCACTGCGCGGGATGACAGCCGCCGCAGGATCGACAGGTTCGATCGGCTCCACCGTCTCCTCCGGCACGGCCTCTTGCACCGACGTCTCGACCCGGTCTGCAGGCACCGCCTCTTTCGCTTCCGCCCGGTCGCTGGGGCTCTCCACAGCCCGCGCCCCGGTGGCGAGATCGGCGAAGCTCGACCCAAGGCTCGCGCGTGCGCCGGTCGCGCCGCCCGCCATCTCGACCCGCGGTCCATCCGGGATGGCCAGCGTGATCCCGCCGCCGACCAGCGCCAGCGCGGCGACCGCGCTCAGCAGCCCGGCCATGCGCGAGGACGGGATCATCGCAGCCCCCGTTCCGTCACGATCATCACCGCACCCGCGCCCGCCGCACGCATCTCGGCGGCCAGCGCCACCAGCCGTGCCGCGGGCAGGTCGCGATCCGGCACCAGCCGCACGGCCTGCCGCTCCGCCTCCGTCAGCCCGCCGAGATAGGCGGCCGCCGACGCGACCTGCCGCCCGCGGAACTCCATCCGCCCGTCGGCGAAGATCACCAGCGCATCGGGCGGGGCGCGGCCCTCCATCTCGTCCGCGCGCACCAGCGCCACCTCGCGGCTGAGCGGCGGCGCGATTGTCCCGGCCACCATGAAGAAGACCAGCATCAGGAACACGACATTGATCAGCGCGATCGTCGGCTCCCGCCGGGAGGACGCGCGCCTCATGTCCCCGACCCCAGGACCACCGGCGCGACACCCGGCACGCCCGCCAGCACCACCAGCAGATCGGCCAGCCGTTGCGAACTGACCTCGCCGCGCAGCGCCACCAGAACGGTGCGCGCGCCCTCCGCCTCGCCGAGCGCTGCGGCGAGCTCCTCCAGCGTCAGTGCCTCTCCGTTGAGGTCCAGCCCCTCGGCCCGCAGCCGCAGGAACAACGGCGGCGCCTCCGCGGCCTGCGCGCCGTCGCCGCCCGCCGCCAGCTCGATCTCGCCGAAGCGAGAGAAGGTGGAGGTCAGCATGAAGAACAGCAGCAACAGGAAGATCACGTCGATCAGCGAGGTCAGCGACAAGACCCTCCGCCGCCGTACCCGCCGGGGCAGGATCGCGCTCATCTCAGGCCAGGCCGAGCGGCGCGCGGATCGTGGCGATGGCGCGCTCGGCCAGCACGCGCTCCGCCTCCATCCGGGCCTCGAACCAGCTCAGGATCGCGGCGGTCGGCATCGCCACGGCCAGCCCCACCGCCGTGGTCAGCAGCGCCACCCAGATGCCGCCCGCCAGGATCGACGGATCGACCTGCGCGCCCGCGTCCTGCAGGGCGCGAAACGCTTCGATCATGCCCAGCACCGTGCCGAACAGACCCAGCAGCGGCGCGAGCTGCGCGACGGAGTCGAGCAGCCGCAGCCCCCGCTCCAGCCGGGCGAAGCGCGTCTCCGCCTCCGCACCCAGCCGGGCGGCCGCATCCGCGTTGCCGGGGGCCTCGAGCGCCATGCCGATCACCGGCGCGAGATAGGAGCGGGAGCGCGCCAGCGCCTGCCGCGCCCCCTCCCTGTCGCCCGCGTCCCAGGCCGCGACGGCGCGCGCCAGCTCCCGGTGCCGCCCGACCCCGGCGGTGGCGAACTGCCACAGCTTGTAGAGAACGACCGCCAGCGTCAGCACGCCGATGGCGATCAGCAGCAGCACCACCGGCCCGCCCAGATCGGCGACCCGGCCGAACGCGCCGGTCGTCAGGTCGGCCATCATCCCGCGATCTCGATATCCGTGCGGGTGTCGAGCCGCAGCGTCTCGATGCAGATCTCCGCGTCGAGACCCGGCGCCTCGCAGCTTTGCGCCCCGTTGATCAGCAGCATCCCGATCTCGTCGCATTGCCGGTCGGGCAGGGTGAACTGCCGAACGCGCGGACGGCCCGGCGGCAGGCTGCCGAAATCGAACAGCGTCAGCTGCGCGACCTGCCCGCCCGCATCGAACAGCACCGCCTCGTAGACGGCGCTCTCGACCGCCCGGTCGTGCCCGTTGGACAGGAGGAAGCTCAACGTGCAGCCGCCCTCGGCCTGAGCCGCCGCGTTCAGCTCGATCGAGATTGCGGGGCGCTCAACCGCTTCGGCTCGATCCTCCTGAGCCGACGCGGCTGCCGCCACGAGACATATCGCACACAGGGCCAACCCGAGTTTCGCCATCGTCACATCCTCCCGGCGCATCGCTTCGACCCCGACCAACCATTTCCGACAAAATCGGTCAAGAGAAAACGCCAGCTCGACCGATGGCCGACTGCGTCACCGGACCGGGTCGAATATCCCGCGACAGGAGCGATCGTCCGTGATGACGGCCTTGCCCGAGGATCGGTCGGCCGCAGGCTCAGCCGAGCGCGGCCAGCTTCCTCAACGCGAAGCCATAGCCCTCGATCCCGAAACCCTCGATCTTCGCGGTCGCGGCCTTCGACACGAGGGAGGGGTGGCGGAAGGCGTCCCGACGGAACAGGGCCGAGATATGAACCTCGATGATCGGCCCCTCGAAGATCAGGAGCGCATCGAGGATCGCCACCGAGGTGGAGGTGAAGCCCGCCGGGTTGATGAGCAGCCCCGCCGCCGTCCTGCGGGCGGCCTTGATCCAGCCCATGATCTCCGCCTCGCTGTCGCTTTGTCGGAAGTCCAGCTCGACGCCCAGCTCGTCGCAGGTCTCGCGGCACAGCCGCTCGACATCGGCGAGCGTGGCATGGCCGTAGATCTCGGGCTGGCGGGTGCCCAGCATGTCGAGATTGGGTCCGTTGATGACGAGCAGGGTCCTGGTCATGGCGTCAGCCTCCATATCCGTAGAGCCGGGGCAGCCACAGCACCACGTCCGGCACGAAGGTAATCACGGCCAGTCCCACCATCATGATGCCGAGGAAGGGCAGAAGGTGGCGGATCGTCTCCTTGACCGGCGCGCGCGTGATCGAACTGACGACGAACAGCAGCAGACCGTAGGGCGGTGTCGCCAGCCCGATCATGGTGTTGACGACGACGATGACCCCGAAATGCACCGGATCCACGCCCAGCGAGACCGCCGTGGGCAGGAAGATCGGCACGATGACCAGCAGGATCGCATTCGCCTCCAGCAGGCAGCCCAGCACCAGCAGCAGCGCGTTGATCATCAGCAGGAAGCCGATCATGTCCAGCTCGGCCCCCGACAGCGCCCCGCGGATGGCGAGCGGCACCTGTTCGACCGTCACGACGTAGTTGAAGGCGAGCGCGCCCGCGATCAGGAAGCCGACGCTCGCCGTAGATTTGGCGCTGGAGCGGACGGTCTCGTAGGCGCGGCGCAGGCTGACCGAGCGGTAGAACACGGTCGAGACCACGAAGGCATAGAGCGCTGCCAGCGCCGCCGCCTCGGTCGGGGTGGTCACGCCGCCATAGATGCCGACCAGCAGGATCACCGGCATCAGCAGCGCGGGCACCGCGCGCAGCGTGATCATCGGCAGCTGGCGCAGCGGCACCGGCTCCTCCACCGGGTAGTCGTGGATGCGCGCCTGCCAGGCGTTCATCACCATCAGCAGCACGCCCAGGATCAGGCCCGGCGCCACACCGGCGAGGAACAGGAACCCGATCGAGGTGTCGGAGACCAGCGCGAACAGCACCATCGGGATCGAGGGCGGGATGATCGGCCCGATGATGGCCGAGGCCGCCGTGATCGCACCGGCATAGGAGCCGGGATATTTCCCGTCGCGCGTCATCAGGTTGATGATGATGCGACCCATGCCGACCGCATCCGCGATGGCGGAGCCCGACATGCCCGAGAAGATCAGCGAGGAGACCACGTTCACATGCCCCAAGCCGCCGCGGAACCGCCCGACCAGCGCGCGGCAGAAATCGAGCAGCCGGTCCGACAGCGAGCCCACGTTCATCAGGTCGGCCGCGAAGATGAACAGCGGAATGGCGAGCAGCACGTAGGAGCCGTAGAGCCCCTGCAGCATCTGCTCGAAGGCGATGCTCATGTCGAGCCCGGCCAGCAGCAGGTAGAGCACGCTCGCGCCCAGCATGGCGTGCCCGATGGGCAGCCCGATCAGCGCGGACAGGACGATGGCCGCGACGGCGGCGCCGAATTGCCAGCTCATTCGGTGAAGTCCTTTCGCGTGGCCGCGTGCGGTTCCGCCTCGGCGGCGGGAACAGGCGCTCCGCGCAGGGCGGCCCAGGCGATCGCGGCATAGCGCAGGATCGACACGACCGAGAAAATCAATGCGATGGAGAAGACCCAGTTGAACGGGATGTCGAGATAGCTCGTCTGCTCGATCCGCATGAAGGTGACGTAATCCCACAACGCGGGCAGCGAGATCAGGTAGATCGCGACCAGCGCGGTGGCGAAGATCGCGCGGAACCAGCGGCGCACGCCCGGTCCGACCGATCCGTAGACGATGTCGAAGCGGATCTCGTCGGCCTCGCTGGCCGATACCGATTGCCCCCACAGCAGGATCCACAGCCACGAGATGACGCAGACCTCCACCGTCCAGCCGACGGGGTCGTTCATCACGTAGCGCATGAAGACCTGCAGGATGAAGCAGGCGAACATCGCCGCGAGCATTATGGCGGGCACCGCTTCGGCGGCGTGCCGCGCGCGGTCGCGCCAGCGGTTCGGGATCAGGGGCATGGGGTCACCTCGACAGGGACCGGCGGGCCGGGTCTGGCCCGCCGGAACATCGGCTCAGGCGGTGGTCGGGATCAGTCCGCCAGCGCGTTGATCGCGTCGAGCATGCCCTCGGGCCAGCTCTCGGCGAATTCCGACTCGAGATAGCGCGCCTGCGCGTACTCGCGGAACGCCTCGCGATCGGGCTCGTAGACCCGCAGGCCCTCCTCCTCGAAGAAGGCGACCAGCTCCTGCTCGCGGTCGAGATGGCGCTGCGTGCTCTCGGCGATGGCCTCGTCCACGGCCGTCTGCAGGGTCTCCTGCTGCTCGGCGCTCAGCTCGTTCCAGGTATCGGCCGCGATGGCCAGCACGTCGAAGCCGACGAGGTGCCCGGTCATGACGATCTGGCTCGTCACCTCGTAGAACTTCATGTTGTAGTCGTTGGGCAGCGGGTTGTCCTGCCCGTCGATCGCGCCGGTCTGCAGCGCGGTATAGACCTCGGCATAGGCCAGTGGAGTGGGATTGGCGCCGATCGCCTCGCCCAGGAACTGCCACGCGTCGCCGCCGGGCATGCGCAGGGTCACGCCGGACAGGTCCTCGGGCGTCTGCACCTCGATCTCGGGCGCGAGGTTGACCTGGCGCGTGCCGAAATAGACCGGGGCGAGGACGTGGATGCCGATCTCCTCGGCCATCGCCAGCAGCTCGCCGCCGACCTCGCTGTCGAACAGCGCGTCCAGGTGCGAGGCATCCTGGAACAGGTAGGCCGAGGTCACGATGGACCATTCGGGCACCTGCTCGGCGATCTTCTGCGGTGCGACCAGACCCATCTCCAGGTTGCCGCGCTGCATCGAGGTCAGCTCCGAGCCCTGCTGCACCAGCGTGGCACCGTTGAAGACCTGCATGTCGAACGTGTCCGACACGGCCTCGGCGATGTTGGCGAAGGCTTCCGCCCGGATGTCGTTCTCGGACACCACCGACGACAGGCGCAGGACCGGCAGGTCTTGGGCCGTGGCCGCACCGGCCAGCGCGGTGCTCGCGATCAGGGCCGCGAGGGCGGCCTTCCTTGCGTGATACGTCATATGTTCCTCCCATTATGAACGTTCGCGTGTCTTTGGTTGCCGCGGCCCCTCACGGGGCGACGGATCACATCAGGGCCGCCTCCTTCGGTGGTCTCGCCCGTTTCTGTGCAGCGATGCGGAACGGTGCGTTCGGCGCGCCGTATCCGGCATAGGCCCCGCGCCGCTCGACGATCTCGAAGAACAGCCCGCCCGCGATCGGTTGCGAATAGAGCTGAAAGAATTCCCCGCCCGCATCCGCATCGTAGAGGATCCCGTGCGTGCGCAGCTCGGCCAGCCGCTCGGGTTCCAGCGCGAAGCGCGCGGCCAGGTCGTCGAAATAGTTGCCCGACACCGCGAGCGGCGCGAAGCCGCACGATGCCAGCGCCCGCGCGGTGGCGAAGATGTCGTCGGTGGCGAAGGCGAGGTGCTGCACCGTCGCCCCGAAACTCTCCGCCAGGAACGCGCCAGCGAGGGTCCGGTGCGTCTCCGCCCCGTTTAGCGTGATCCGCAGCCGCCCGTCCGCGCTGGCGACCGCCTGACTGCGCACCAGCCCGTCTGGGTCGATCACGTCGACCACCGGCGCCTTCTCCATGTCGAACAGAGTCGTGTAGAACAACGTCCAGCTCAGCATCTCGTCATAGGTCATCGTTTGCGCGATATGGTCGATCCGCGTCAGACCCACGCCGCCGGTCGTCGGGGTCTCCGTCTCGAACTCGACCGACCAGACGTCCGACAGGCCGCTGTGTTCGTCGATGAAATGAAGCACGCTGCCGCCCAGCCCGCGGATCGCGGGGATCGGCAACTCGCCCGGCCCGGGCGCCTGCTCGAACGGTCGCGCGCCCAGCGCGCGCGCCCGGTCCACGGTCTCCGCCGCGCTGTCCACCGACAGGCCGATATCGCAGACGCTGGTGCCGTGGACGTTGAAGGCGCGGGCCGCGTGGCCCGTGGTCTCGGAGTTCAGCACGATGCGGATATCGCCCTGCTGCCACAGCGTGACGTCCTTGGCGACATGTCGGCCCGCACGGGCGAAGCCGAGGGCGGTCAGCCCACGCTCCAGCGTGGCCCGCTCCTGCCCGCGCGTCGCGAACTCGACGAAGGATACGTCGCGCACGCTGCGCGGTCCGGGCATGGGCTCCAGATCCACGGCGATACCGGGCTCCGCCCGTCGCACCCGGTCCATCAATGCCACCAGCGACCTGTGACCGTCGCGGGCGATGGTTTCGGGCCGTCCGCCGCGGAACTGGTCGTTGAAGATCTCCAGGCTGACCGGCCCGTCATAGCCTGTGGCCGCGACGGCGCGCATGAACTCGGTCACGCTCAGGTCGCCCTCGCCGGGCATGTTGCGGAAATGCCGGGACCAGTAGAGCAGGTCCATCGAGATGCGCGGTGCATCGGCCAGCTGGACGAAGAAGATGCGATCGCCGGGAATGCGCCGGATCGTCTCGGGGTCGATGCCGCGCGCCAGCGTGTGGAAGCTGTCGAGGATCAGGCCGACCGACGGGTGATCCGCGCGGCGCACGATCTCCCACGCGTCGCGGTGATCGTCGACATGGCGCCCCCAGGCCAGCGCCTCGTAGCCCACGCGCAGATCGCGCGCCGCTGCCCGCGTGCCCAGTTCGGCAAAGTCGTCCGCCGCCCGGTCGATGCCGCCATGCGCCTGCGGATGGACCGAGGAGCAGACCAGCATCAGGTCGACGCCCAGCTCCTGCATCACGTCGAATTTCCGCTCCGCCCGATCGAAGGCGAGCGTCCGCGCATGGCCGGTCATCCCCTCGAAATCGCGGAACGGCTGGAACAGCATCAGCTCCAGCCCCGCGTCGCGGATCCGGCGCCCGACCTCGCGCGGGCCGCGGATATCCGCGATGAAATCCTGCTCGAAGATCTCGATGCCGGTATAGCCCGCGGCGGCGATGGCCTCGATCTTCTCCTCCAGAGTGCCGGAGATGGAGACGGTGGCGATCCCGGTCTTCATGCCGTCGCCTCCGCCGCCGCGTGGAAGCTGGCGCGCATCCGCTCCGCGTCGGGTGTCGCTCCGGTGAACAGCTCGAAGGCGCGCGCGGCCTGGAAGATCGCCATGCGCCCGCCATCCAGCGTCGCGCAGCCGCGGGCGCGCGCGGCGGCCAGCAATTCGGTTTCCAGCGGGAAATAGACGATGTCGGCGACCCAGTGGCGCGGATCGAGCAGGCTCGGCTCGACCGGCGATCCGGGCAGCTTCGCCATGCCGACCGGAGTCGCGTTGACCACGCCATCCGCCGCGCCGAGACCCGCGCCCACATCGTCGAGTCGTTCGGCGATCGCGCGCCCGGCCGCGGCGTTGACCGCTTCCGCGAGACCCTCGGCCGAGGCTGCGTCGCGATCGTGGATCAGAAGCCGCCCCGCCCCCAGATCGGCCAGCGAATGGGCCACGGCCCCGCCCGCGCCGCCTGCGCCGACCAGCACGACGGTGTCGAGCGATGCCCCCGGCAGACCCTGCCGCATGGCCTGCGCGAACCCCCAGTAATCGGTGTTGTGCCCCTCGAGACCGCGCTCGGAGAAGACGATCGTGTTGACCGCCCCAACCCGCCGCGCCGCATCGGAGGCCCTGTCGACCAGTGCCAGCGCCTCGCGCTTGAACGGATAGGTCACGTTCACCCCGGCCAGCCCGGCCACCCGCGCGCGATCGACGAGCTGCTCGAAGCAGAGCTCCGGCGACGCCTCGGCGTCCATCAGCTCGTAGCGATAGTCGAATCCGAGGGCCGCGCCCTCCGCCATGTGCATCCGGGGCGTGCGGGACGGACCGATGCCGCGCCCGATCAGGGCGACGCGAACGGTCGTCGCGCTGCCTGCCGTGCCGGTCATGTCTCGAATCGTGCCCATCGTCCGTCCGTCGAAATCCGCTTTCGATGGCACATTGTACCGCACGGTTAATTTGGTCAACAAGAATGTACTGGTCGGTTAAATCGCCGGGTGCTATCCCGGAATTCGGTCGGGGAGGGCGGCATGAGCGGACAGGCAAGGACACGGCGCGGCTGGACGCAGAACCCCGAAGCGGTGCGGGAGGACATCCTCTCCGCCGCGATCTCGGAGTTCGCCGCGCATGGCCTGTCCGGTGCCCGCGTCGACCGGATCGCGGCGCGGACCGAGACCTCCAAGCGCATGATCTACTACTATTTCGGCGACAAGCTGGGGCTCTACTCCGCGGCGCTGGAAACGGCCTATGCCGAGGTCCGCCACGGCGAGGAGACGCTCGATCTCGACCGGCTCTCACCGATGGCGGCGCTGGAACGGCTGGTCGCCTTCACCTTCGACCACCACAGGTCCAATCCCGATTTCATCCGGATGGTGATGATCGAGAACATCCACAACGCGGCGCATCTGAGCAATTCGGAGGTGATCCGCGACCTCAACACCACGGCCATCGACCGGATCGCCGAGCTTTGCCGGCGCGGCGCCGAGGACGGAACCATGCGCCCGGATGTCGATCCGGTCGCCCTGCACTGGCAGATCAGCGCCCTCAGCTTCTTCAACGTGTCGAACGAGCCGACCTTCTCCGCGCTGTTCGGCGAGGCGTTCTTCTCGGACGACATGCAGATCGCGCGCCGCAGGATGGTGGTCGAGGCCGTGATGCTCTCGGTCGGAGCGTTGCGGCCCGCAGCACCCGGCCCATCCTAGGCCCGCCATCCCCCTCCGATCCGGCCGAAAGCGACCCCCGAGGCCGCGTCGCCCTATATGAGTGGCGAGGACGCGCCGTTCGCGTCCTCTCGTGCTCGTATCGGAGGTCCCATGCGTATCCCTTTCATCGCCGCCGCGCTCGCGCTCTGCCTGCCGTTCCAGCCAGCCTTCGCTCAGGAGACCGAAGCCCAGATGGACGCACGGATCGCGGCGCTCGACCCCGCGGCGCTGGTCTTCGTGCTGGACGCGGACGGCGCGGAGCTGCTCGCGCGCAACGCCGACGACCCCTTCGTGCCCGCCTCGGTGGCCAAGATCGTCACCGCCTGGCTGGCGCTGGAGGTGCTGGGCGAGGATCACCGCTTCGAGACCGAGTTCTACCTAGACGCCGATCGCGTGCTGCACGTGCGCGGCGGCGGCGACCCGTTCCTGGTGTCGGAGGAACTGGCCGAGCTCGCGCCGCGCCTGCTGGCCGAAATCGGCCCCGCCCCCGTCGAGGGCATCGTCCTCGACGCGCGCTATTACCCCGACAGCCTCATCATCCCCGGCATCGAGGCGAGCGACGAGGCCTACGACGCGCTCAACGCCGCCCTGTCGGTCAACTTCAACACGATCAACGCCGTGCGCGAAGGCGCGACCGTGCGCTCGGCGGAGGAGCAGACCCCGATCACGCCGCTCGCCATCGAGCAGTTTCTCGAGCGTGGCCCGAACGGGCGGGGCCGGATCAGCCTGCCGCAGGACGATCCGGGCGTCGGCATCCGCTACGCGGGCGAGCTGATCGCCGCCTTCCTCACGCGCGCGGGCGGCGCCGTAGAGGGCGACGTGACCATCGGCACCGTGCCCGTGGGGTTGGAGCCGGTCTACGTGCACCGCCAGTCGCGCGACCTGGCCGAGATCGTCCGCCTCATGCTGCTGGGGTCCAACAACTTCATCGCCAACCAGCTGTTCCTCGAGGTCGGCGCGCATCGCCTGGGCGGGCCCGCAAGCCTCGACAAGTCGCTCAGCGTCGCGCGCGAGCTGCTGGCAGAGCATGGCCTCGCCGAGGAGGTCGTGCTGGTCGAGGGCTCCGGCATCAGCCGCGACAACCGCTTCACCGCGCGCGGCCTCGCGGGCGTGCTCGACCTCTTCGCGCCGCACGCCGCGCTGCTGCGCCGGTCGGAGAGCGGCGCGCGCTACAAGACCGGAACGCTCTCGGACGTGCGCACGCTGGCAGGCTATGCCGAGACGTCCCGAAACGGCCCCGTCCGTTTCGTCATCTCCACGCGCCGTCCGGGGCAGATGCGCTTCGATCTGCTCAGCGCCATCGAGCGCGGTCTCTGAGGGCAGGGCTCGACAGCGGCCGCCGCGAGACGCGAGGCCGTCCGTGCCCGCACGCGACGACCGCCATCTGTTCTGGATGCAACGGGGGGGCGGCCGTCCCGCCCCGCCTTTTCCCACCGGGTGGGCGCAAAAGAGTCTGTTTGCGGGCACTGGACGGCGCGACGATTCGATCCACCTCTTTCGGCATTGCGATCAAGCATATAGCCCAGTCGAAGGACTCCGAATGCATAGCGTCTTCTATCTCATCGGCCTGATCGTCATCGTTCTGGCCATTCTCAACTTGGTATTCTGAAAATCCGGGGGAACTTTACATGACCAACACACCCAACAATCCACCGCCCAGCGGCGGCAAGCCCGAAACCGACGAGGCGCGCCGCGCCGGCGAACAAACGCGTGAAGAGATGAAGGCCGCCGCGCGCGACCTCGAAAGCTCCGCCCGCGCCGCCGCGCAGGACGCCCGCCACAAGGCCGAGACCGAGGTCCGCGCCCGTGCCGACGGCATGAAGGAGGCTGCGGCCTCCGAGGTGTCGAACATGGCCAATGCCCTGCGTACCGCGGCGGACGAGTTGCGCTCCGGCTCCCCGCAGGAACGCACCTTCGCCCAGATCGCCGACGGCCTCGCCGATGCGTCCGACAGCATCCGCGGCAAGGACATGGGCGAGATCGCGGGCGATCTCAGCCGCTACGCGCGCCGCAACCCGCTGGTCTTCCTCGGCGGGGCCGCGCTGATCGGCTTCGCCGCGACCCGCTTCGCCAATGCGAGCGCCCGGCGTCCCTACGACCACGACGATTACGAGCCGACGGGCGCACCCCGTGCCCCCGCCGCATCTCGCGCGCCCGTCGCGCCCGCGGGCACGCCGCCCGTGACGCGCCCCACGCCCGCGATGCAGCCCGGCCTCGCCAGCCCCGCGATCGACCGGACCGGAGGTGACTCGTGACCGACCACACTCCCACCCCGCCGCCGAGCTCGCGGTCCACGACGGACCTCGTGGGCGACGCGCTGACTCATGTCAGCTCCCTCGTGCGCAAGGAGGTCGACCTGGCCCGCGCCGAGGTGAACGAGAACCTCAACCGCGCGGGCGTGGCCATCGGCCTGATCGTCGGCGCGATCGTGATCGCGCTGACCGCGCTCAACGTCCTGGCCGCGGCCCTCACCGCCGCGCTGACCGAGGCGGGCATCCCCGCCGGCTGGTCCGCGCTGATCATCGGTGCGGTTCTGGCCATCATCGCCTTCATCCTGATGGGCAAGGGCGTCAACGACCTGAAACTGTCCAGCCTGGCGCCGACGCGCACAGTGGACAACGTCAAGCGCGATGCACGCGCCGTGAAGGAGGCCACAAATGCCGACTGACCACCGCTCCCCCGAGGAGATCGAGCGCGACATCGAACGCGAGCGCTCCGAGCTCAAGGGCACCATCTCCGACATCCAGGACCGTTTTTCGGTCGATGGCGTCGTGCGCGAGGTGTCCGAGCAGCTGCGCGAGCATGGCGGCGAGATCGGCCGCTCCCTCTCCCGCTCCGTCCGCGACAACCCCACCGCGCTCGCGCTGACCGGCATTGGCCTCGCCTGGCTGATCTTCGGCAACGAGCGTGACCGGCGCGAGCCGCTGCCCCGTCGCCGCACCGAGCAGCTTCGCCGCGACCGCTACGCGCAGGAGGATTACGGCGACGGCTTCGGCGCCTATGACGACGATTACGACGACGTCGACGACGCCTATGCGCTGGAGCCGCGCCGCCGGACGACCACGCCCGTCGTGCGTCCCGTGCGCCGCACTCCGGTCCATACCGGCCCCGAATGGGCCCGTCCGGTCACGCCCGCCGATTTCGACGACGCCGATTACGACGATGCGGACGATCGCGGGCTGATGGACGGCGCGCGCGACCGCGCCTCCGCGGCGGGCTCCGCCGTGGCCTCCGGTGCCGCCTCCGCCCGCGACGGCGTGGGCAACGCCGCTTCGGCCACCGGCAGCGCGCTGTCCTCGGCCGGATCGTCGGTCAAGGGCGCGGCCTCCT
>NZ_JAWDKL010000042.1:0-15615 GCF_032464675.1 Roseobacter sp. HKCCA0434 | reverse complement strand
TGATCGGCGGCGGCGCGGGCGACAGCATCACGCTGTCGGACGGCGACAACCGGGTCCTGGGCGACAGCGGCAGCATCGACGCGGTGCTCGTCTCGGCGATCTCCGACGGGTTCGGTGCGGGCGATGCCATCACGCTCGGCAGCGGCGCGGACAGTGTCGCGGGCGGAGCGGGTGGCGACACGCTGATCCTCGGTGACGGCGCTAACGTCGCGCTCGGTGATTTCGGGACGATCCTGGGCACCACGGATGTCACGGTGACAAGCGCGGCGGACATTTTGGGCGGTGACGACACCATTTCCGGCGGCGCCGATATGGACGCGATCATCGGGGGAGATGGCGCCGACGCCATCACCACAGGTGCGGCGACCGATGCGGTGCTGGGGGACAACGGTGTCTTGACGCGGATCGGCGGCCTGTTCGATCTGACCTCCACGGATCCTGCGAGCGGTGCCGCGGATGTCATCGATCTGGGGAGCGGTGCGAACTTCGCGCTTGGCGGATCGGGCGCTGATACCATCACGACCGAAAGCGGCCTGATCCTCGGCGATCATGGTCGTATCGAGCATGATGGTTCCGCCTCGCTGATCGGAGAGACCCTGTTCGATACCGAAGGTGGCGCGGACATCCTGACCGCGACCGGCGACACGGCCGGACTTGTCGGTCTGATCGGCGGCGTGTCCGGCGATACGGTGTTCGGCACCGGCGAGAACGTGGCGATCCTCGGCGATGCCGGTCGCATCGCGATCACGCTGGGCGCACAGCCCACGCTGCGTGTCGATAGTCAGGCTTCGGCCGGTGGAGCCGCCGACACGCTCGATGCGGATGGTGCGAACCTGACGCTGGCCGGTGGCGATGGCGGCGACGAGATCACCGCGGGCTCCGCGCTGACCGCCAGCCTCATCGTGCTCGGCGATCACGGCTTCGGCGAGATGACGGGCGGGCTGCGGGATGCAGGCTCGACCGAAAGCGGCATCGGTGGCGACGACACGATCATCCTGTCCGCGACGGGCGAGGGGATCGTCATCGCGGGCGTCGGTGCCGACGGCGTGACCGATGCCGGGCTAAGCGGTGTGATCTTCGGTGACGAAGGCCGTGCGGGTGCGACCAGCGGGGGCGATACCTCCCTCGCGACCGCAATCGGTGGCAATGACACGATCACGTCGCAGGCTGGATCGGATGTCATCATCGGCGGCGCGGGTGACGATGTCATCTCGGGCTTCGGAGATGCGGACTACGCCATCGCGGGCGACGCCGCGATGCGGATCGGGACGCTGGGGCTCCAGGCCCTCGACGCGGGCGCCGGTGGCGCGGATGCGATCATCGCGTCGGGCGGCGACGACCGGATCGTCGGCGGCATCGGAATGGACACGATCGATGCCGGTGCCGGTGACGACGCCATACTCGGTGACATGGGTCGGGCGATCGCCGGCGAACTGACGGCCGAATTCATTGAAGTTGGCGCTGCCGATCTCATCGCGGGCGGAGCGGGAGCGGACTCGATCATCGGCGGGGCCGGAATGGATACGCTCGATGGCGCCGACGGTTCCGATGCCATCCTGGGTGATGCGGGCCGGATCGTCGCGGGCGACCTGTTCTCCGAGGCCATCGGCAGCGGTGATGCCGACAGCATCACCGGTGGTTCGGGCGACGACGATCTGATCGGCGGCGAGGGTGAGGACGAGATCGACGGCGGCGCAGGAGCCGACGCCATCATCGGCGACTTGGGTCGCATCGAGGCGGGCGCGTTGACTTCGGAGATTCCGGCGACCGGCGGGAACGACACGATCCGCGGCATGGACGGGGACGATTCGATCATCGGCGGTGCAGGCGATGACCAGATCGACGGTGGCGCCGATGCCGACGCGATCCTAGGCGACCTGGGCAGCATCGATGGTGCGGTTCTCACGTCCTCTTTCGCGCAAATCGGTGGTGACGACACGATCGATGCAGGCGACGGTGCGGACGCCATCATCGGTGGCGTCGGTTCCGACGATATCGACGCCGGGGCGGGTGCCGACCGCGTGCTCGCGGATGCGGGTCGGATCGATGCCGCCTCGATGACGGCGCAATCGGTCGAGATCGGTGGCGCGGACGTTGTTCTCGGCGGCGCTGGCGACGATGCGATCATTGGCGGTACCGGAGCCGATACGATCGATGGTGGCGCGGATGACGACATCATCCTCGGGGATATCGGGACCGTCGCGACGGATCTGGTTCAATCGCAATCGGTCGAGATCGGGACAGCCGATCTTATCACGGGCGGCACCGGCGACGACATCATCTTCGGCGGCGCCGGGGCGGATTCGATCGATACCGGCACAGGCAGCAATATTGCCGTGGGTGACAGCGCCGTTCTTGCAGGATTGCTGCTCGACACCGTCGAAAGCACGGCGGACGGGGGCGACACGCTGACCGGTGGCAGCGACTCGGACATCCTCATCGGGGGTGGCGGGGCGGACAGCCTGACCGGCAACGACGGCGCAGACCTGTTGCTGGGTGACGGCGGTTCGGTCGGGTTCAGTGGCGGTGCGATCGTTTCGGCATTGTCCGTGGCCGACACACGCGGTGCGTCCGACACGCTCGATGGCGGCGCCGGTGACGATGTGCTGATCGGAGCCGAGGGCAGCGACTCGCTGATCGGCGCGGCAGGCGACGACGTGATGCTCGGCGATGCTGGCCGCCTGACCTTCGTCGGTACGCAAGTCGCAACGCTGGAGCTGATCGATCAGGGCATCGGCGCTGCCGACACGTTGAACGGCGGCACGGGCGACGATCTGATGGTTGGCCAGGCGGGTGCAGACGTTATGTCCGCAACCGGCGGGCACAACCTCATGATCGGCGATCTGGCCGAGATGACCTTCTTCACGCCGGGCAGCCTGAATATCGGGGCCAGCGCGGTGGAGCGGGTCGAAACCCTCTCCACGGTTCGCGACGATATCGCCGGGGCCGATACGCTGACGGGCGGCGCGGGTCGCGATATGATGATCGGTGGCATGGCGGCTGACCGCATGGTCGGTGGCGCGGGTCAGGACCTGATGTTCGGCGACACCCTGACGATGGAGAGGGTCTATACCTACGACTCCACTGTCCGGATCTGGAGCGAATCCATGCGGCTGTCGACGCAGGCCGGGACCGGAGGTGGCAACGACCTGCTCGTCACCGGGGCAGATCACTCTTTCCTGGTCGGCGGCAGCGGCACCAACTTCTTCGACACCGACTTCCAGGCGAACTTCGTGGCGCCCGGAAAAGCGTCGCTGACGGTGACCGGCTTCCTGCTGCGCGACGGCTATTCCGACTTCCTGACACGCAACGGCACGCTGGGCGTGGCGGCGCCGTCGACGGGCGGAACGGGCGGCGGGCTCGTCTCCACCGTGCCCAGCGGCTTTGCCACCGACACGCTGATCGAGGTCGACACCACGACCTTCGATCCGGTCATTCCGCCTGCCGAGGCGTCCTACGACGCTTCCTCCACCGCCAAGCGGATCCGGGGCCTGGTCGACGACATGACCCGCGTCGCGGCGTCCTCGAGCTTCGTCGCCGAGATGATGGAACTGTCGCGCTTCGACCTCGGTGCAGGCATGTTCGAGGCCGAGGCACGCGACGCGCTGCGCAGCGGGATGATCGCCGAGGGCGCGTTCGACGACGGGGACGATGCTCTGTTCGACCTGATCTTCGAGCAGATGATCCTCGACATGCTGTCCGACATCGTGGCACTCGATCCCGAAATGTCGGCGATGGCCGCCGAATGACACGGCCCTGAAGGAGAGACGAGCATGACCCAGGATTCGAGCCCGATGCGCCAGACGCTGCCAAACGGGGTGGAGCTGGTCTGGAACGACGCGGATATCATGTCGAGCTATGCCAACGTGGCCACCGCGACCGCGACGCAGGAGGAATTCTTCCTTCTGTTCGGCCAGCATCAAAGCTGGAAGGGAGTCGAGGAGGGCGGCTCGGTCGAGATCCAGCTCAACACCCGCATGGTCATGAACCCCGCGGCGGCCAAGCGGTTCGCCGCGATCCTCGTCCGCTCTCTCGAGGTCTACGAGGAGCGGTTCGGCAAGATCGGCGGATGAGCAGTGTCGCCACCGGTCCCGGTGTCGGCGCGCTCGACGGGCTGGGGGCGGAGGTCGACCTGCTGGCGGAAGTCGACGGTGGCACGGCCCGATCCCTGATCGGGCGCGCGCCGGGGCCGGAACTGCTGGCGCTGCTGCCCGAGTTCGAGCCCGAGCGCCCCGGCGCGCGCAAGTTGCCCGATGCCCGTCTCGCCGTGCACGTGCCGCTCGGCGACGGGCGGGCGCATCTGTGGCAGGTCCGCGATGGCGACGTGGCGCTGCCTCATCTCATCCGCTCTCTGGTCCGGGCGAGCCGCCAGATCGCGCGGCCCGGCGCTGCGCCCGTGGAGGCATCCGCCGCTCCACGGTGGTTCCTGCCGTTCTTCGAGTCGCTTCGGGTGTTGCCGCGACACCTGAAGGCCCGCCGCCTGACCGCGCTGGAGCGCCTCGGTGCCGCGACCGGTTGGACGGGACTCGCCTTCGTCGGCATCCGGCGGGGGCGTGCGCGTAAGATCCACCGCCTCAGCCCGACGGCGGACCTGCGACGCGACAGCATCCGCATCTTCGTCAACCGCATGATCGCGGCAGAGCGGGAGGTGCTCGCCTTCGACGCCGCACGCGGGGGCGATGACCTGCCGGAGGTGGACGGCACCGATGCGGGACCCGACCTGGCACTTTACTGCGAGGAGCACCGGATCGACGGGTTCGTCATCGCGCGCCCGCGCGGCGACGGCCTGGCGCTCTATGTCGAAGGAACGCCGCCGCCCGCCGAGGTCGCCGAGGCGCGTGCGGCGCTTGCCATCGCTTTTCCCTCTCGCACCCGTTCGTCCACCGGGCTGCTCTCGCGTGCGGCGCTGCTGGCCGCGCTGATCGGGCTGGGCATCTTCCTCGCCTGGCCCGTGCGTTTCGAGGTGACGGCTCCCGGAGAATTGCGCCCCGCCACCAGTCGCGTCGAGATTGCGGCGGAGGATGCGCGGCTCGTCGCTGTCGAGACTTCGGTCGGGCAGGACGTGAGCGAGGGTGACATCCTCGTCCGCCTGGAATCGGAGACCCTGGCCGAGGCGCGGGACGAGGCTGCGCTGAACCAGCTCCTCGAAGGCCTCAGCGCGCAGGAGGCGCTGGCCGCCGGGGAATATGCCCGTTACCAGCTTGCCCAGCAGCGGCAGGAAATCGCGGCCTTGCGCAGCGCGCGGCTGGAAGAACGGCTGGAGACGTTGACCGTGCGGGCCGCGCGCGACGGGCGCGTCGCAGACCTGATCGACAGGGGTGAAATCGGCGCACAGCTCTCCGCTGGAACGCCCGTAGCGGAGTTGCAGGTCGGTGACGGAATGCAGGCGCGGTTGCGCCTAGCGGCGATCGATGCGCCACTCGCATCGGCCGGAGTGGAGGGGCAATTCCTGCTGCGCGGGGCAGGGGGCCGCGCCTGGCCCTTGCGTCTCGTCGAGGAGCCGGTGGCAACGGTACAGGGCGCAGATGGGGAGACCGTCCTGATCGTCCTGGCCGAGATTACAGAGCCGACGCCCGAGCTGTTCAAGGGCCTGAGCGGCATCGCCCGGCTCGACCTTGGCGAGGCGCCGCGCATCCAGGTGCTGCTGCGGCCTCTCGCCGAATGGCTGCGCCTGACCGCCTGGCAACGGTTGGGTCTGCGTCTGTGAGCGGGCTGACCGGCGCCGGTGCATTGCGTGAGGTGCGCGTGCACCTGTCCGAGGAGGGTGGGCGGCATCTCTACCTGTTATCGGACCCCGCCTCGGGCCGCATCCTGCGCCTGCAGCCTGGTCTCGCCCGAATCTTCGGAAAGGTCTCCGCACGCCTGCGGGGGCGTGGCGAAGGCGACGTCGCGGAGGAGGAGATCGCCGCGGCCACGGTAATCGGCGAGTTCGTCCGTGCGATGCGCGCCGATGCCAGCGGCGAACGACGACGCAAGTTCAATCCTCTTTTCATGCAGATCCCGCTCTTCGATGTAGGCCCGTGGCAAAAATCGCTCGGCTGGCTCGCGGCTGCGACCTTCTCGCGCGTCGGAGCGGTTCTTTTCGTCCTCGCGTCGCTGTTCTGCCTTTGGGTCCACGCGGTCAGCGACGGGGCCATGATCTCCCGCATCGGCGATGTCTTCAGCCTGCAGGCGATCGCCACCTTCGCTATCATCGCGCCGCTGACGAAGATCTTGCACGAGCTGGGCCATGTCCTCGCCGCCACCGCGCAAGGTGTGCGGGTGCGCAAGGCGGGAGTGATGCTGCTCGGGCTCTACCCGCTGCCCTATGTCGACTGCTCCGAAGCCGACCTGCTGGCCGATCGGCGGGGGCGCATCCTGATTTCGCTCGGTGGGTTGTTCGCGGATCTCACCGTGGCGATGGTGGCCTTCATCGCCTGGCATCTCGTGGAGGGGGAGGTCGCGCGGCAGATCCTCTCTTCCCTCTTCGTGTTCAACTCGATCAATACGCTGGTGTTCAACATCAATCCGATCCTGAAGCTCGATGGCTACTTCGCCCTGTCGGACGCGCTGCATCGGCGCAACTGGCACACCGAGAGCTTCGTCGCCTTCCGCGCGCTGCGAACGGCGCTGGCACGATTTTCGGCGGGCGACAGCTGGAGGGCGCTGGCGAACGCGCCCCTGCGCATCGCCTTCGCCTGCCTGTCGAGCCTCTACAAGGTCTGGATCGTCGCCTTCGTCGCCTGGCAGGTCCTGCCGAAATTCCTCGGGCTGGGTCTCTTCATCGTCGGGTGGGGATTGGTCGCGATGTTCCTCACGCCGTTGATGTCACTGGCCGGGCCGTCCGTGCAGGGTCGAGGGCAGGGGGCCACGGTCCCGCGCAAGGCGGTGGGCGGGTGCGGCTGGTTGTGGGTGCCTCTCCTCTCCGGTGCGCTGGTGCTGATAGGCCTCGTTCCGCGGCCCTTCGTGCTGACCGTTCCGGTTCTGCTGGACCTCGACGGCAGCTATGCGGTGCGCACGCGCGAGGGCGGGATCGTCGAAAGGGTTCGGCCCGCTGGTCCGGTAATTCGCGACGAGATGCTGCTCGCGCTGATCGAACCGGGGGCGGATGCCGATCTCGCGCTGGCCGAGGCCGAGGCGGCTTTCGACGCCGCGGTGGCCGAGGGGGCGGCAGGGCAGGAGCCGCTGACCGTTCAGGCCGCGCGGGAGCGGGCCGCCACCTCCGCCGGCCGGGTCTCTCGCCTGCGTGACGCCCGCGCCTCGAGGCAGATCATTGCCGCGCGGGCCGGCCATTTCCGTCCCGTTCCCCGTGCCCGGGAGGGCGTGCGGCTCGTCGGTGGGGATGTGTTCGGTCATCTTCTGCCTCAGACGGGCGAAACGTGGCTGACCGGTGCTTTCCCAGAGCGTTGGGTCGAGAAGTTCACGCAGGACCGGACACAGGCGGAACTGAGGCTGGGTGACGATTACTTGCCGCTGGATGCGCAAGCCGACCTGATCGTCGAGCAAATGCAGGTCGACGGGATCAGCGGACTGCGCCTGCGCGTGCAGGCCGACATCGCGCCATCGCGCGCGGCGGGCCAGCCCACACATGTCCGCATCACCTTCGCCGAAGCGCCGCTGTGGCAGCATGCGCAGTTCAAACTCAACGATCTCATCCTGCGATTCCGCGAGGCGCAGCGCGCAGCGCAGATCGACGCCACCGAGTAAATCCCCGACATCATGCGGGTCAGCCACACCATCGCCAAAAAGCCATGTAGAATAACCACGCGCAGAAGGATCGCGTGACAAGCGCTATCGAGTTGTGGCTTGTATAACCGAACGGCAGAAAACTGCCGACGCACCAGATGAACAGCACTGCCCGCCCCCCGGTCTGTTTCGAGAGGACACCCGCATGACCTTTTCCGTTTCCCGCCCGAATCTTGCCCTGTCCACGGCGCTCGTCGGTCTCGGTCTTGCCGCCTTCCCCTTCGCCGCCACGGCAGGAAGCTGCACCCAGACCGGAGCGACCACCTTCCAATGCAGCGGGGCGCCCGATCCGATCAACGACACGACGCAGCGGGTCACGCTGGGAACGAGCGGCACCCTGACCTTTACGACGGACGCGGGGATCGACACGACCGGGTTCAACGGAGTAGGCGACGGCAATGCGCTCGAGATCGTTGCGGGGGGCTCGGCGGGCGAGAGCTTCGTCGCCACGATCGGGGCCACCAATACTTTGACTTCGAACGCGGACGCCCTCGTCCTTGCACCGATCCTGAATGCGGACGAGGAATACGAGCTGACCGCGAATATCGACGGTGGACTGTCGGGCGGTGCCAATCCGGGCACGACGACCGGGCTGACCTTCGACGGCGTCGGCGTCAGGATCCTGACGCGCGAACCCGGCTCGACCGGCGTGGGCAGCAGCCCGACCGCCATCCTGACCGTCGGCGGGTCCGGAAGCGTCGAGGGCACCGTCGCCGCCATCGTCGGAGAGAGCACGACGGCATTCTCGCTGACCAATGCGGGGACGATCACCGCCACAGGGAACCAGTCGGGGGAGGATGACCTCGCGGCCGTATTCACCGGAGGCGGGGACTACACGCTCGACAACAGCGGAACGATCACGGGCGTCGTCGGCGGCGTCGATGCGACGGTTAACGGCCTGCTCGATATCGACAATTCGGGCAGCATCGTCACGACCGATGGCACCGCGCTTTCCGTGGACGTGAACGGGAACGACAACCTCGGCAATGCCGAGCTGCGGAGCATCGTCAACACCGGCACGATCTCGTCGACCAACGGCTCCGCCGTGCGCATCACGAACGATCAGGCGATGACCAACATCTCCGGAACGATCGTGAACCGCGCCCTCGACGTCGATCTGGGCGGCGACATCGATGGCGATGTCTTCATCGAAAGCAGCGCGGGCGATCTGGATCTCGAGCTTTCCGGCACGGTCGACGACGACTCGACCGCCGTCGTCGTGAGTGGCGCTGGCAACAACGACATCGACGTGACTGCGTCTGCGGCAATCACGTCCACCGGCGGCGCGGGAATCTCGCAGAGTTCGACCGGCGATGGCGGCATCGACCTGACCGTTGCGGATGGCGCGGTGATCACCGGCGCGACCGGCTCCGACTTCTCCAACACCGGGACCGGCGACACCAATGCCACCGTCGCAGGCGATTTCACCGGGACCGGCCTCGGCAGCACCGGCCTCGCGATCACGTCGGCGACCGGCAGCGGCGACTACGACGTCACGATCGGCGGCACGTCGAACATTACCGGCGGGACCGGCGGCATCGGTTTTGTCGCGACCTCGCAGGGTACGGGCACGATGGATGTCGACCTCGACGGTGCGATCACGGTCGGTGGCGCGGGCAGCAGCGGTGCCACGGTCACGGCGGGAAGCGACGTGACCGCCTTCACACTCGGACAGGCCGCAGGTGGAACGATCAGCGGTGGCGACGATGGCTTGATCGTCGCCACGGGCGCCGCGAACTCGACGGTGAGCCTCAGCGGCGACGTGACCGGGGGCGACCGCGGCGTGGCGTTCACCAATTCTGGCGGCGCGGCATCGGTGACACTCGACGGTAGCGTCACGGGCACCGATGGCCCGGCGGTCGATCTGGACGGCGCGGCGGGATCCGGCGATCTGACGGCGGTTCTCGATGGCACCCTCGATAGCAACGGCACGTTGCTTGCCGACATCGACAATGTTGGCGATGGCGCCACGGATGTCACGCTTGGAAGCGGCTTCGTCGCAGCCGGAGCGGCACCGCGTGTGCTGGACGTCAATGGCGCAGCCAGCTCGGGCGGCCTGGCCGTCGACGTGCAGGCCGCGGGCACGACGCTGCAAAGCGCAGATGACACGCTGACCGTGAACGGCAGCGGCACCGGTCTGGTCGATATCGATATCGCCCGCGACGTCGAGAGCACGGGTGGCATCGCGCTGGTCGCCGACGCGAACCAGAACGCCACCGGGCTCGACATCGACGTCGCCGCCTCCGGCAGCCTGACCGGTACGGATACCGCCATCGATGCGGACAATACCGGCACCGGCGCGCTCGACATCGCCGTGGCCGGCACGACCTCCGGCACGATCCTCGCCGACAATGGCGCGACGGCCACCGATCTGACCGTGTCGTCGAGCGGGACGACCGGCTCCACCGATGCGATCGTCGCGAACAACCAGGGTACCGGCGCGAGCCTTGTCGATCTGAACAAGACGACGACCTCGGGCGCGGTCAGCCTGACGAGCGGCACCAACACGACGACGGCGACGGTGGAGACTGACAGCGCGATCACGGTCGCGACCGGCGACGCGATCACGCTCGATCAGGACGGAAGCGGCGCTGCACGTGTCACCGCCAATGCCGCTCTGACGGCGACCACGGGCACGGGCATACTGGCGACCGCGGATGGCAGCAGCCTGACCATCGAGACCACGAGCGCAGGGACCGTTTCGGGCGAGACGGGCATCGACGCCACGAACGATGGAAGCGGCGCACTGACAGCCGACATCGCCGGGACGGTAGACGCCACGGACGGGATCGGGATCGACCTACTGAATGCGGCGAGCGCGACTGACCTCGCCCTGACATTGACGGGAGAGGTGACTGCCACCGATATCGGTGTCGACATCGACAATAACGGGACCGGCGCAACCAGCGCCACGCTGAATGCGTCCGTGACCTCCGGTGCCGCTGCAGTCTCGATCGCCAATACGTCGAGCGCGACCGGCGATATGATGGTCACGAGCAATGCGGCTGGCGATCTGCAGGGGACGACTGGTCTCGACGTTACGAACAACGGCTCTGCCGCGACCTCCGTGACCCTCGCGGGTGACGTGATCGGGACGACCGGCATCGCGCTCGACGTGGCGACCAGCTCCAATGGCACCTCCACCACCGTTACCACGTCCGGTGCCGTTACGGCGCAGGCGGCTCAGACGGCGCTCAATGTTTCCGGTCTCGGCAGTGGGCCGACGACCTTGGCAATCAACGGTGCGGTGACGTCCAATGGCGGGGCTGGCGTTCTCGTTACGGCATCTGGTGCGCCGACCGGCCCGGATACCGCGAACCTCATCATCACCTCAAATGCGGCTGGCGACATCTCTGGCAGCGAGGGACTGTTTGCCGTCAATACCGGAACGGGCGACACGCGCGTGACGCTCGACGGGACGGTCACAGCCAGCACCTCTGATGGTGTTTCCATCATCAGCCAAGGCGACTCCGGTGACATCGATGTCGTGACGAATGACACCGTTACCTCGACCTCTACCGATACGAATACAGCTGCAGTCGGCGCAATCCAGGATGGGACAGGCGGCGATATCGACATCACCACCAACGCTGCCGTCTCGGGCGCCAACGGCATCGGCGCGACCATCACCGGGACCGGCGCAACCGATGTGACGATCAACAATAACGCTGCCGCTGCGGGAACCGAGCGGAGCGGTATCATCGTCGCCGGTCTTACAACCGGCGGCACCAGCACCGGCACGATCCTGCTCGATGTCGATGCCAGCGTCACCGGCGAAAGCGCCGAGGCGGTCATCGACGTCTCCACGAACGCCAACAGCCAGCAGAGCGTCGATCTCGATATCGATGGCGCGGTGATCGCAACCGATGCAGGTAATGGCATTGAGGTCGACCTCGACGCCGCCGTGGCCAGCACGATCGACATCACCACCGGCACCGCCGGGACGATCGACGTCAACGCGGGCGACGCGATCCTGGTCGAGACGCTGGGCACCGGCACCACCGACATCGATGTCGGCGGCGCCATCACCGCAGGCGGTCGCGGCGTCGTCGCAGACAATCAGGGTGGCGGTGCACTTCAGATCGCCAACACCGCGACCATCGAAACGACAGGCGATGCTATCGTCTCGAATGTCTCGAACGGTTCGGGACTCATGGATATTGACGTGAACGCCGACGTGACCTCCGGCGGCACGGGCGTGCTCGCGACCACGACGGATGGCGGCTCGATCGATATCGATCTCGACGCGGCGATCGACGCGGCGCAAAACGGCATCGACGCCACTACCGCAACGGGCGAGATCGCCATCGACACCACGGCAGCGAGCAGCATCGACGGCGACGATACCGGCATCCTGGCCGAAGCGGGCACCGGCACAGTGACCGTGACAACGCTCGGCACTGTTGAAGGCTCGAATGCGGGTATCGACACGACCGTGACGACCGATGGCGACATCGTGGTAGACGTGCGCAATTCCGTGACCGGCGACAGCACCGCAGGCTCCACCGGTATCGTGGCCGACAATCAGGCCGCGGATGGTGACGTGACCGTCACGACCACTGCGGCAGGGGTCATCACGGGCTTCACGACGGGTGTGGACGTGACCACTGTCGCGGGTGGCGGTGCCGCGACCGTCGATCTGGCCGGAGCCGTGACGGGTGCGATCGACGGCTTCACGGCAAGCATTGCCGGGGCAGGCGGGCTCGACCTCGACGTCTCCGCCGCGCTGGAGGGTACGGCGGGCGACGGCATCTCGATCGACGGGCTGGCCGGGGCCGGCCCGCTCGACATCGACCTTACCGAGGATGGGGACGTGACCGGCCAGACCGGCATCGACATCCTCGCCACCAGTGACGTGACGCTCGATTTCGCGAGCACCGTGACCGGTACTGCCGGGCCGGGTATCGAGATCGACAGCGCCAGCGATACGGCTGTCACCATCACTGGAACCGACACGTCCTCGATCTCCGCCACCGGAGGCGACGGCATCTCGATCGGCGCGACCAGTTCCGATTTTGGTGCGGTGTCGGTCGACATGGCGGGCGACATCTCCACCGACCAGACCGGCATCGACGTGGCCCAGACCGGCGATGGCCTTATCGACATCGATCTCAGCGGCGACATCACCGCCTCCGATATTGGTATCCGGACCACGACCTCCGGCGCGGGCAGCACGACCATCGCCAATAGCGGCAGCATCGATGCCATCTCTCGCGGGATCGACGCGACGACGACGGGCGCGGGCGACATTACCGTCGATATCGACGGGGCCGTCACGACCTCCGGCGGCGACGTGGCCGTCAATGTCTCTTCGGACGGTGCAGGTGATGTCGATGTGGATATCGATGCGGCCGTTACCGCCAACAGTGCGTCGGCAGGCGGTGTCGTCGTCACCAATTCCACCGGTGGCAGCGTCGACGTGACGAGCGGAGCGGATGGCGATGTGACCGGCGGCCTCTTCGGTATGCAGGTTCAGAATTCCGCCGGGTCGGTGAACGTCGATCTTGCCGGCGATGCGATCGGTGACCAGTTCGGCCTGAGCGTAGAGAACTCCGGCGAGGCCACCACCGTCGACGTGTCGGGGACCGCAACGGGAGATGTCGGCGTGTCGGTTGAGTCCACCGGCACGAGCGGTGCGCTCGTTGACATCACTACGAGCGGAGTCATCACCGGGACCGACGGAAACGGCATCCTCGCCGACCAGTCGAATGGCGGTGCCCTCCAGATCGAGACCTCGAACGACGTGACCGGCAGCGAGAACGGAATCACTGCCAGCAATACCGGCGGTACCACCACCACGATCGACGTGATCGACGGCGATGTAACGGGGCAGGGCGGCGATGCGATCTCTGTCACCACGTCGGGCACCGATACCACCGTCACGACGCTGGCAGCGGCCACGTTGACGGGCAGCGACAACGGGATCGACATCGACGCGACCGGCACGGGCACCGTGACGGTGGCTTCGGGCGCCACCATCGACGCGACCACCGGCAACGGCATCGACGTCGATCAGGGCGCGACCGGCGGCACCGTCGATATCGATGTGACCGGCACGATCGATGCGGGCACGACCGGCGTTCTGGTCCAGTCTGCAGGCTCCGGCACGGTCGACATCGACAGCTCCGCCGCCATCACGGGGCAGAGTGGCATCGATGTGACCACGACCGGCAGCGCGGATATCGAGATCACCAATACCGCGCAGGTGACCGGCACGAACGGCTCGGGCATCTCTGCAATAGGTAATGGCAGCGGTGAGCGCATCGTCGTCGACGTGGATGCAGCGGTGCAGGGCGACGCCGCCAATCCGGCCATCGTGCTCGACAACAACAGTGCCGATGCCACGGAAACCGCGCTGACGATCGCGGACGCCGTCACCCTGACGAACCCGCAGGCGGATGGCACCACGGTATCGGTCAGCCAGGATGCGGCGGCCACCGGCGGGGCCGTGAGTGTGACGGTCGAGACGGGCGGCTCCATCACCGGCGGCGGCACGGGACTCGCCGTGACGACCGAGGGCGGCACCACGACCGAGGTCGTGCTGAACGGTGCCGTGACGTCGACCGTGAGCGATGCGGCTGCCGCGGGCGTGGATATCCAGCATTCCGGCACCGGCGCGCTGACGTTGACCAGCGATGCGGCGGGCGATGTGTCGGTGACGGGTGATGGCACCGGCATCGTGACGAATTCCCTGTCGGGCGCCGCGACGACCATTGCGCTCGACGGTTCCGTGACCGGCGGGTCCGACGGTCTCGTCTCGACCGTGGCCGGCGGCGGTCTCGACGGTGCGCTCGACGTCACAGCCAACGACACTGTCATTGCCAATGGCGGCACCGGCGTAACGCTCACGCAGAACGGAAACGGGGGCATCATTGGAACCTTCGCCGCGATCCAGGCCACCGCTCTCGGCCTGGATGTCGCAAACACCGGAGCGAGCGGCGCGACCACCCTGACCCTCGACGGCCCGATCACCGGGATAGGAGGCGCAGGCAACGCGACCGGCGGCGACGGTGTGCAGATCGAGACCCAAGGCTCCGACCTCGTGACGGTCAACGCTAACGCGCTGATCGAGGCGGGAGAGGACGGTATCGATATCGACAATACCGGCAGCGCGGCGACCACAGTGGCGCTCGCCGCGACCGGTTCGATCGACGCGGCGAACGAGGGCATCTCCATCGATGGCGTCGGCAGCAGCGCGATCACCACGGATGGCGACGTGGATGCGGGCGATACCGCGATACGCATCGCGCAGTCGGGCGGGACCTCCACCGAAGTCCTCGTGCGGGCTGACCTCACCTCCGCCTCCGGGGCGGGCGTCGACATCGACAACACGGGCAACGCCGTCACCTCGGTCACCTTGACCGAGACGGGCACGATCGACGCGGCGCTGGAAGGCATCGGAATCGACGGGATCGAGAATATCACCGTCACCACCGATGGCGACGTGTTCGCGGGCGACACGGCGATCCGCATCGATCAGTCGGGCGGCACGCTCACCACGGTCGACATGAGC
Source organism: Roseobacter sp. HKCCA0434 (assembly GCF_032464675.1). NCBI lineage: Bacteria > Pseudomonadati > Pseudomonadota > Alphaproteobacteria > Rhodobacterales > Roseobacteraceae > Roseobacter > Roseobacter sp. HKCCA0434. The sequence goes on along the minus strand of NZ_JAWDKL010000042.1, from coordinate 377 downwards.
GGCCTGGTCGATTCGACGAGCGGCGCGGGTGTCGACATCGACAATACCGGCAACGCGGCGACCAGCGTGACGCTGCAGGACAGCGGCACGATCGATGCGGCGCTTGAGGGCATCGGCATCGATGGGATCGAGAATATCACCGTCACCACCGATGGCGACGTGTTTGCGGGCGACACGGCGATCCGCATCGATCAGTCGGGCGGCACGCTCACCACGGTCGACATGAGCGGCCTGGTCGATTCGACGAGCGGCGCGGGTGTCGACATCGACAACACGGGCAACGCAGCGACCAGCGTGACGCTGCAGGACAGCGGCACGATCGATGCGGCGCTTGAGGGCATCGGCATCGATGGGATCGAGAATATCACCGTCACCAC
>NZ_JAWDKL010000041.1:0-18314 GCF_032464675.1 Roseobacter sp. HKCCA0434 | reverse complement strand
TCACTTGGTGGGCGAGCAATTCGTCATAGGCCAGCCGCTCGCGCGCGGGCGCGGTGTCGGCCAGATCGGCGAGGCTCTGCGGCGCGTGGACCGCGCGCACCGCCTCGGCCCAAGTCGGCCAGCCGCGATCCGCGATCACCTGCGGCGCGATCCACTCGGGCAGCGCCGGAACCCGGTCGAGCGCCCCCGCCATCGCCTTGGTCACGGCCTTCAGGCTGAGACCCGCGGTCAGCGGATAGATCGGCTCGAAATCCGGCAGCGCCTCCGCTTCGGCCCGGCTCATCACATGGTCGGGATGCACCATCTGCGCCAGCCCGTCGAACAGCTCCACCCGCCCCGACACGACGCGCCGCGCGCCCTCGGGCAGGTTGCGCACCATCCAGTCGGGATGGGCGTGAAAATAGACGAGCTGGAAGTCGGTCTCCGCATCCCGCACCTGCACGCGGTAGGGCCGCCCCTTCAATCGCGGCGGCTGGTGCCCGCCGATCTCGACCTCAACCGTCACCGTGGCGGGCAGCGCCACGCCCTGGATGCTGGGCCGAATGCGCCGGTCGGTGGCGGAGGTCGGCAGCGTCAGGATCAGGTCGCGCGGGCTCGCGACCCGGATCTTCTCGTAGAGCGGCGCGGTCTTCTTGCCGATCCCCGGCAGCCCGGTCAGATCGCCGAAGAGCGGGAACAGGATTTCGGGACGACCGGCCATGCCCTATCTGCGGCAGGCCGCCGCCCGCGCGCAAGCCTCAACCGATCCGTTCCAGCCACGCGTCCTCGCTCAGCACCTCGATGCCCAGCTCGCGCGCCTTCTTCTCCTTCGACCCGGCGCCGGGGCCGGCCACCACGATATCGGTCTTGCCGGAGACGGAACCCGACACCTTCGCCCCCAGCGCCTCGGCCCGCGCCTTTGCCTCGGCGCGGGTCATCCGCTCCAGCGTGCCGGTGAATACGACCGTCAGCCCCGCGATGGCCGAGCCTTCGGTCGCGGGCGCGGCGACGTCCTCAACCTCCAGCCACGCCAAAAGTGCATCGAGCTGGTCCTGCGCGGTCTCGGAGGCGAAGAAATCCGCGATTGCCTCCGCCATGACCGCGCCGACCCCGTCGATCGCGATCAGCTCCGCCCGCTCGGCGCTGTCGGGCACCGCCGCCTCCATCGCTGCGCGAAACCGCGCCCAGCCGGTGTAGTGCCGCGCCAGCAACGTCGCCGTGCTCTCGCCCACATGCCGGATGCCCAAGCCGAAGATCAGCCGGTTGAGCGGGATGCGCCGCCGCTCCGCGATCGCGGCGAACAGGTTGGCGGCCGACTTCGCCCCCCAGCCCTCGCGGTTCTTGAGCTGCTGGATGCCCGAGCCATAGCGCTCCTCCAGCGCGAAGATATCGGCGGGCGTGCGGATCCAGCCATCTGCATAGAAGGCCTCCACCTGCTTGGCGCCCATCCCGTCGATATCGAAGGCGGAGCGCGACACGAAATGCTTGAGCTTCTCGACCGCCTGAGCGGGACAGGTCAGCGCGCCGGTGCAGCGGTGCACGGCCTCCCCCGGCTCGCGGATCACCGGGCTGTCGCAGACCGGGCAGGTTTCGGGGAACACGAACGGCTCCGCATCCTCGGGCCGCCGGTCGAGCAGCACGTCGCGCACCTTGGGGATCACGTCCCCCGCGCGGTAGATCTCGACCATGTCGCCGACGCGGATATCGACACCGCCGCGGATCGGCTCGCCCTTCGAATCGCGCCCCGCGATGTAATCCGCATTGTGCAGCGTCGCGTTCGACACCACGACGCCGCCCACGGTCACGGGGTCGAGCCGGGCGACCGGGCTGAGCGCGCCCGTGCGTCCGACCTGGATCTCGATCGCCTCAAGCCGGGTCGTCGCGATCTCCGCCGGGAACTTGTGCGCCGTCGCCCAGCGCGGGTTGTTGGAGCGGTAGCCGAGCCGCCGCTGCAGCGCGAGGTCGTTCACCTTGTAGACCACGCCGTCGATATCGTAGCCAAGATCCGGCCGGTCGCGACCGATGCGCTCGTAATGCGCGATCATCTCCTCGGCACTGTCGCAGATCTTCGTCAGCGGATTGGTGCGGAACCCCAGCTCCGCCAGCCGCGCGATAGCGTCGCCCTGCGTGTCCGCCAGCGGCTCGGACACCTCCCCCCACGCATAGGCGAAGAAGCGCAAGGGCCGCTCCGCCGTCACGTTCGGATCGAGCTGGCGCAGCGATCCGGCGGCGGCGTTGCGCGGATTGGCGAAGGTCTTGGCGCCCGCCGCCGACTGCCGCTCGTTGAGCGCCCGGAAATCGGCATGGTCCATGTAGACCTCGCCCCGCACCTCCAGCACGTCCGGCGCGCCGTCGAGGCTCTCGGGAATGTCGTCGATATGGCGGGCATTGGCGGTGACGTTCTCGCCCTCCTCGCCATCGCCCCGCGTGGCCGCGGTGACGAGCGTACCGTTCTCGTAGCGCAGCGACAGCGAGAGCCCGTCGATCTTGGGCTCCGCGGTGTAGGAGATCGCCTCCTCTATCCCGAGGAACCGGCGCACGCGCGCGTCGAACTCCGCGACCTCCGCGTCGTCGAAGACGTTGGAGAGCGACAGCATCGCGACCGGATGCCGGACCTTGGCGAAGCCCTCCGCCGGGGCGGCGCCCACCCGGCCCGACGGGCTGTCGGCGCGCACGAGGTCGGGAAACCGATCCTCGATCGCCGCGTTCGCCCGTTTCAGCCGGTCGTAATCGGCATCCGACAGGATCGGGTCGTCCTCGCGGTGGTAGGCGGCATCGGCCGCCCCCATCGCCGCGGCGAGGCGGGCGAGGGCCGATTCGGCAGCCGAGGCATCCAGTACCCCGGCGTCGAAGCCGTCGCCGAACTCGGACAGGACATCCGCCACATCGTCGCGCGAGGCGGCCGTCTCATTCGTCGTGGAACCTGCCATGATGTCCTCCGCCAGCTCGGGTCAGAGCTAGGCGGAACGGTCCCGCGCGTCCAGTGGCCGCGACACCGCGCGCTCAGGCGCGACGCGCGGGCTGTTCGATGGTTTGCGGGATCGGATCGCGCAGCACGTAGCCGCGGCCCCAGACGGTCTCGATATAGTTGTCGCCGCCCGTGGCGTTGCTCAGCTTCTTGCGCAGCTTGCAGATAAAGACGTCGATGATCTTCAGCTCCGGCTCGTCCATGCCGCCATAGAGATGGTTGAGGAACATCTCCTTGGTCAGCGTGGTGCCCTTGCGCAGGCTCAGAAGCTCCAGCATCTGATATTCCTTGCCGGTCAGGTGGACCGACTTGCCATCGACCTCGACGGTCTTGGCGTCGAGGTTCACGCTGACCTTGCCGGTCTCGATCACGGACTGGGAATGCCCCTTGGCGCGCCGCACGATCGCGTGGATGCGCGCGACCAGTTCCTCCCGATGGAAGGGCTTGGTCAGGTAGTCGTCCGCACCGAATCCGAATCCGCGGATCTTGTTCTCCGCGTCATCCATGCCCGACAGGATCAGGATCGGCGTCTCGACCTTTGCGATTCGCAGTTTCCTGAGCACGTCATGCCCGTGCATGTCGGGCAGGTTCAGGTCGAGGATGATCAGGTCGTAATCGTAGAGCTTCGCCAGATCCACGCCTTCCTCGCCTAGATCGGTCGCGTACACGTTGAAGTTCGCGTTCGCGAGCATCAGTTCGATGTTCCGGGCCGTGGCCTGGTCATCTTCGACAAGAAGAATGCGCATGTCGTTACCCTCTGGTGGTGCGGCGCGGGGGTCGGCTCCCTCAACCTTTACACTTATTTCCACGAAAAGGGTTAACATACTCTAAAAATTGTTGATACCCAAAACGATAGCCGGGTTTGCAGATCCGCCCCCCTCAGCGGTAGCGCTGCAGCGACGTCACCCGCAGCGCGTTGAGCCCGTGTCGCGTCAAAGCGTCGCGCCATTGGGCGAGCTCCTCGCCGGACAGGGCATAGAGATCGCAGGCCTCCTCCTCGGTGATCATGCCGCCATCGACCGCCGCCACCACGATCGCCTTCCTGCGCGCGACCCAGCGGCGCGTGTCGGGCGGCGGCAGGTCGGTGCGCGCAATGGTCCGGCCCGCGTGATCCTTCACGAAGATCGGCCTGTCGGAACGTTTGAGATACATGGCTGCCTTTCCGTCTTGCTCCGGGTGGAACCGGTCTAGGCGGCAGCGGTGAACCGGGCGTTAAGCCCGCGGTTGTGTGAACATGCAATTTGATTATATACCGCGCGACTTCGGAAAGGGATCGGTAATCATGGCGCTCAATTCGCTCGGATTCGACAAGGCTCCCGCCGACACGCGCGTCGTCGTCGCGATGTCGGGCGGCGTGGACAGCTCGGTGGTCGCGGCGGAACTGGCGGCCGAGGGCTACGACGTCGTGGGCGTCACGCTGCAGCTCTACGATCACGGCGCGGCGCTGGCCAAGAAGGGCGCTTGCTGTGCGGGCCGCGACATCCACGACGCCCGCCGCGTGGCGGAGACGATGGGCTTCCCCCATTACGTGCTCGATTACGAAAACAAGTTCCGCGAGAGCGTGATCGACGAGTTCGCCGACGCCTATCTCGCGGGCGCCACCCCGATCCCCTGCATCCGCTGCAACGAGCGGGTGAAGTTCCGCGACCTGCTGGAGACGGCCAAGGATCTCGACGCCGACTGCATGGCGACCGGCCACTACATCCAACGCAAGATGGGCGAGCGGGCCGAATTGCACCGCGCCGCGGACCCCGATCGCGACCAGAGCTACTTCCTGTTCTCCACCACGCAGGAGCAGCTCGACTACCTGCGCTTCCCGCTCGGCCATCTGGAATCCAAGGCCGAGACCCGCGCGCTCGCCGCGAAGCACGGGCTGGGCGTCGCCGACAAGCCCGACAGCCAGGACATCTGCTTCGTCCCAAACGGCTCCTATGCCGCGGTGATCGAGAAGCTGCGTCCCGGTGCCGTCGAGCCCGGCGAGATCGTCCACGTGGACGGGCGCGTGCTCGGCACCCATCGCGGGGTGATCCACTACACGATCGGCCAGCGCCGCGGTCTGGGCATCGGCGGGGGCGAGCCGCTCTACGTCGTGAAGCTCGACGCCGAGGCGCAGCGCGTCGTCGTCGGCCCGAAGGACATGCTGGCGACCCGCCGCGTGCCGCTGCATCAGCTCAACTGGCTGGGCGACGGTGCAATTGCCGATCTGCCGCCGGAGGGGATCGAGCTCCTGGTCAAGGTCCGCTCCACCCGCCCCCCGCGCGAGGCGATCCTGCGCCCGGTCGGCGACGACCGGGCCGAGGTCGAGCTGGTGGTGGCCGAGGAAGGCGTGGCCCCCGGCCAGGCCTGCGTGTTCTACGCCCCCGATGGCGAGCGCGTGCTGGGCGGCGGCTGGATCACGCGCTAGGCGCAATCGACCGACATGTCGTCCGTCGGGCCGTCCGGTCGGCGCCGCTCCGATAGAACGTGCCCCTCGGACGCCCCTGTGTCGTCTCACGCCAGCGGATGATCGACGTCAGCGGCCTATCGCAGTCAGCGGTATGACGACGTCCGCATGACGACGTTTGCCTCGACGACATCCAAACGCATGACGGGCGTGTCTTCGCCCGCGAGACGTGCGCCCGGAGGCATCCGCCACACGCCGTGCACAGTCCAGCGCCGAGCCCCGTCCGGCGAACGCCACCGCCGAACGGGTCGGCGGCAGTCTCGGCCGCCAAGGCCCCTTGCCTCAGTCCGGATTGCGCTCCAGCCGCAGCGAGTCGCCGATCTGACGGCCCGTATCCACTTCGGGCGCGCGGCAGCGCGGCGTGCCATCGGGGTTCAGACGGTTGCTGAGATACCCCTCGACCCCGTCGTCGATGATCCAGTGTTCGCAGCCCAGCGGATCGACCCAGATCGAGGCCCGCATCTCGGACAGGCGATGCGAATCGAGACCGCGATCCACATCGGGATCGTTGGAGTCGAACCGGGTGGTGGAGCCGTCACAGGCGGCGAGCCCGGCGACGAGGATGAGCGGCAGCGCGATACGGTTCATGGCGTCTCTCCTCACTGGCCCACGGGGGTTGCGGCGCGGGTATTGCAGATCGGGCGCCCGTCGGGGCGCAGCTTGGGCGTCATGTAGCCCTCCGCCCCGGTGTCGAAGACCCAATGCTCGCACCCGTCGGGATCGACCCAGGTGGCCGAACGGACGACGGCGAAGGTCTCGCCCTGCGTGCGGCTGGCGGCCGACGACAGATCCCCCTCGTTGCAGCCGGCCAGCAGCGCGGCCCCCACCACGAGGCCCAGCCCCTTGACGATTCGCATGATCCTTACCCCTTCGCTCTGGCCAGAGATTGCGGTTTCGCCCGTCGGGCGCTCCCGATACGCTTTCAGGGCTAAGGCACTAGGGCCGAAAAGTGAATATAGTTTGAAGGAGCCGAGACATCATGGCCGCATTGACCGACGCGCTCGCGCAAGCAGACCAGAACCGCGCCGGGGCGCTCGACCGGCTGTTCGCCTTGCTGCGGATGCCCTCTATCTCCACCGATCCGGCCTATGACGGGGCCTGCCGCGACACCGCCGACTGGCTGGTGGCGGAGCTTACCTCGCTCGGCTTCCGGGCCGAGCGGCGCGACACGCCCGGCAAGCCGATGGTGGTGGCTCATGCGGACGGCCCCACGGGCGCGCCGCATGTCCTGTTCTACGGCCATTACGATGTGCAGCCCGTCGATCCGCTCGACCTCTGGCACTCCGACCCGTTCGATCCGCAACTTCAGGATGGCCCGCGCGGACAGGTGATCCGCGCGCGCGGCGCGTCCGACGACAAGGGCCAGTTGATGACCTTCGTCGAGGCCTGCCGCGCCTGGCGCGAGGCGTCGGGCGACCTGCCGATCCGCATCTCGATCCTGTTCGAGGGGGAGGAGGAAAGCGGCTCCCCCTCGCTCGTGCCCTTCATGCAAGAGAATGCCGAGGAGCTGCGCGCCGATCTCGCCCTGATCTGCGACACCGGCATGTGGAACGCGGACACGCCCTCGATCTGCACCATGCTGCGCGGCATGGTCGCGGACGAAGTCATCGTGAAAGCCGCGAACCGCGACCTGCATTCGGGCGGCTATGGCGGGCCCGCGGCCAATCCGATCCGGGTGCTGTCGCAGATCCTCGCGAGCCTCCATGACGAGGCGGGCCGCGTGACCCTGCCCGGCTTCTACGACGGCGTGCGCGACGTGCCCGACGACCTCGCGGCGCAATGGGACACGCTCGGCTTCGATGCGGAGGCGTTCCTCGGCGCGGTCGGCCTGTCGCACCCGGCGGGCGAGGACGGCATCCCGCCGCTGCACCAGCTCTGGGCACGCCCGACCTGCGAGTTCAACGGCATCGCGGGCGGCTACGCGGGCGACGGCTTCAAGACCGTGCTCCCGGCCGAGGCCCGCGCCAAGATCTCCTGCCGCCTCGTCTGGGATCAGGACCCCCACGCCATCCGCGAGGCCCTGCACGCCCGCGTGCGCGAGATGCTGCCGCCCGATTGCGAGGTCGAGTTCATCTCCCACGGAGCCGACCGCGCCAGCGTGATGTCCACCGACGCGCCCGCCTTCGAGGCCGCCCGCCGCGCGCTGGCCGAGGAATGGCCGAACGAGGCGGTCTTTACCGGCGGCGGCGGCTCCATCCCGATCGCGGGCCATTTCAAGCAGGTTCTGGGCATGGACTCGATGCTCATCGGCTTCGCGCTCGGCGACGACGCGATCCACTCCCCGAACGAGAAATACGACCTGCGCAGCTTCGAGGGCGGCGTGCGGTCCTGGGTCCGGGTGATCGACGCGCTGGCCCGCACGTCCTGACCGCGACGAACTGTCAGGGGAACCGCATCTGCCTTCGTCCATTGGTCCGACACGGGTTCGCCCTGTCGGACCTCATTTTTTGACGAAGGACTTGGTTTCATGGATCTCAACATTTCCGGGCGCAAGGCGCTCATCACCGGCGCATCGGGCGGCATGGGCACCGAAGTCGCCAAGCTGCTGAAGGCCGAGGGCGTGGACCTCACCCTGACCGATCTCGACGCGGACAAGGTGGCCGAGGTCGCCAAGGAGGTCGGTGCGAAGGGCATCGCCGCCGATCTCTCCACCACCGAAGGGGCCGAGAAGCTGATCGCCGAGATCGGCACCGGCTTCGACATCCTGGTCCACGCCGCGGGCGTGACGGGGGCCAAGGGCGACCCGATGACCATGAAGGACGAGGACTGGGACGAGGCCTGGAACATCGACTTCATGTCCGCCGTGCGCCTCGTGCGCCATATCGGCCCGGCGATGCGCGAACGCGGCTGGGGCCGCATGGTCTTCGTCACCTCCGAGAACGTGGCCCAGCCCTATGCCGACGAGACGGTCTACAACGTCGCGAAATCGGCACTGCTGAGCTTCTCGAAATCCGTCAGCCTCGCCCATTCCGGCGACGGCGTGCTGGTCAACTGCGTCGCCCCCGCCTTCATCGAAACGCCGATGACCGACGGCATGATGGAAAAGCGCGCCGAAGAGATGGGCGTCAGCTTCGACGAGGCGGTCGAGAGCTTCCTGGAGGAAGAACGCCCGCATCTGGGCCTCAAGCGGCGCGGCAAGCCCGAGGAGGTGGCGCCGGTCATCGCCCTGCTGTGTTCGGAGCGGTCGAGCTTCGTCACCGGCTCCAACTGGCGGGTCGATGGCGGCTCGGTGGGGTCGATCGAGACATGATCGCAGGGGGCGAGCCGGGCCTGCGGGCCCATATCGCCGCCCATCCGGTCGAAGGCACGGTCGCGGACAAGCGCCGTGCCTTCGCGCGCCGGGCCGGACCGCAGCCCGAAATCGGCACGCCCGACCGGATCGGCGGGGTCGAGGTGGTGCGCCACGGCTCCGGCCCGCGCCTCGTCTGGTTCCACGGCGGCGGCTACGTGATGGGCGCGCCCGACACGCATCTGCATCTTGCCGATGCGCTGGCCAGCCACGGCGTCGAGATCATCCTGCCGCGCTACGCCCGCGCGCCCGAGGCGACCTGGCCCGCCCCGCTCGACGACGCGCTGGCCCTGCTCGATGCACTGGACAGCCCCGTGGCGCTGGGCGGCGACAGCGCGGGCGGGCACCTCGCGCTGAATGCAGCGCTCGCCCGACCGGGCAAGGTCACGGCGCTGGCGCTCGCCTCCCCCAACACCGATCGCACCGGCCTCAGCACCACGCGCGACCGCGAGAGCGACGCGATGAACGACGACGCGGGCGACGCCGCCTTTTGGCGCATGGCCGCCCCCGACCTGCCCGACGACGATCCGCAGGCCTCGCCGCTCCTAGCCGATCTTTCCACCCTGCCCCCGCTGCATATCGAGCTTGCCGGGGCGGAGATCCTGCTCGACGACGGCCTCATGCTCGCCCGCCGCGCCGCCATCGCGGGCGTGGCGACCTCGCTGCACGTCACCCCCGGCCTCATGCACATGCATGTCCTCTGGCCGCATGTCCTGCCCGAGGGCGCCACCGCCCTCGCCCGGCTTGCTGCACATGCGAAGGGTGCGACAGAACGCACCGGAACGCACCGCGTCGCGGCTGGTTGACCCCCTGACGCGCAATTGCCGCGCGTCCTCGCAGACCGAAGGATATTTCCATGACGAACGACCCCAAGATCCCCGCCCAGGAACAGGACCGCATGCCCGCGGACGAGCACGAAATGACGCCCGCCCCCGACTACGAACCCCGCCATCCCGGCGTGGGCAAGCTGAAGGGCAAGGTCGCCTTCATCTCCGGCGGCGACAGCGGCATCGGCCGCGCCGTCTCCGTTCTCTTCGCCCGCGAAGGCGCCAAGGTCGCCATCGCCTACCTGGAGGAGAGCGAAGACGCGCAGAAGACCAAGGAACTGGTCGAGGCCGAAGGCTCGGAAGCCCTGCTGATCGAGGGCGATCTGGGCAAGAAGGCCCACGCGGACACCGCCATCGCCAAGACCGTCGAGCAGTTCGGCAAGCTCGACATCGTCATCAACAACTGCGCCCAGCAATGGCTGGACGAGGACCTGACCGAGCTGAGCGAGGAGCGTCTGCGCCGCACGATGGACAGCAACGTCATGTCCTATTTCTTCGTGACGCAGGCCGCCCTGCCGCACCTCAAGGAAGGCGCGAGCATCGTCAATACCTCGTCGGTCAACGCCTTCGCGGGCATGGGATCGCTCATCGCCTATTCCACCACCCGTGGCGCCAGCCTCGCCTTCTCGCGCAGTCTGGCGAGCAATCTCGCGGACAAGGGCATCCGCGTGAACACCGTAGCCCCCGGCCCGATCTGGACGCCCTTCATCCCCGGCACCATGCCCGCCGAGCAGGTGGAGGATTTCGGCTCCGGCACGCCGCTCGGCCGCGCGGGCCAACCGTGGGAGGTCGCGACCGCCTACCTGTTCTTCGCCTCCTCGGACGGGAACTACTATACCGGCCAGACGCTGCACCCCAATGGCGGCATGGTCGTGGGCGCCTGAGCCTTCGACGACGACCGGGCGGTCCCGAACCGGGACCGCCCTTTCCTTGCGAGGCACCATGACCCAGACCCGCGGCCGCTGGCCCGCAAATCCCGTTCTCTACGAGATCTATCCCCGCTCCTTCCGCGACACGACCGGCAGCGGCGAGGGCGATCTTGCGGGCGTGCTGCAAGGGCTCGACCACGTCGCCTCGCTCGGCGTGGACGGCATCTGGCTCGCCCCCTTCTACGAAAGCCCGATGGTCGATGGCGGCTACGACATCACCGACCATTGCGCCGTCGATCCGCGCTTCGGCACGCTCGACGACTTCGATGCCATCGTGGAGCGCGCCCACACGCTCGACCTCGCCGTCTGCATCGACCTCGTCTTCAACCACACCAGCGACCGGCATCCCTGGTTCCGCAAGTCAATCGCGGGCGAGGACGGCTACGAGGACTGGTATGTCTGGCACGACCCCAAGCCCGATGGCAGCCCGCCCAACAACTGGATCAGCTTCTTCGGGGAGCCCGCCTGGACGTGGAACCCCGTGCGCCGTCAATACTACCTGCGGCAGTTCCTCTCGTGCCAGCCCAGCCTCGACCTGCGCCACCCGGCGGTGCAGGACGCGCACGAGAAGATCGTGCAGTTCTGGCGCGACCGCGGCGTGGACGGCTTCCGCTTCGACGCCGTGACGTCCTACCTCTTCGACAACTCGATGGGGGACAACCCGCCCGCGAGCGAGACGGTGCAGGCCCGCAACGCGACCGACGAATCGAACCCCTACTCGTATCAGGACCACCTTAACGACATGCTGCCCGGCGACGGCGCCGCCTTCGCCGAACGCCTGCGCGACTGGGCCGGGCCGGATGCGTGGCTGATCGGAGAGATCAATTCCGGCAACCGCTCGGTCGAGCTCGCGGCGGAATTCACCGCCCCCGATCGGCTCGACGCCGGTTACACGGTGGATCTGATGGTCAACGAGGTGACGCCGCACAAGGTCGCCGACCTCGTCGCCCGCAAGGAGGAGCATGGCTGCGGCCTCGCCTTCGTGCTGTCCTGCCACGACCAGCCGCGCGGCGTCAGCCGCGCGGGCGACGGCTCGCCCCGCGATGCGAAGCTGCTGGCGCTGCTCTCCGTCGCGCTGCCCGGCCCGCTGATCGTCTGGCAGGGGGAGGAGCTGGGCCAGAAGCAGGCGAACCTGCCCTTCGAGGCGATCCACGACCCATTCGACCGCCTGTTCTGGCCGGTGCATCCGGGCCGCGACGGCGCGCGCGTGCCCTTCCCCTGGCAGGCGCGCGAACCGGGCCACGGCTTCACCGACGGCACCCCCTGGCTGCCGATGGAGGGGCTGGCCGAAGTGGCCCTCGACCAGCAGGACGCGGACGGCCCGCTCGCCTTCTGGCGAGAGGCGCTGGCGCTGCGTCGCAAGCTCGACCCGCAGTCCGAGGTGGAGGCCGATGGCGACCTGCTGCACATCCGGCGCGGCGCGCACCGGATCGCGCTGAACCTCGGGCAGGACGCCCTGCCCTGCGATTACGGCGATCCCCAGCTCGCCACCGCGCCCCTACAGGAAGGCACCCTGCCCGCCCGCACCGGCGTGGTCTGGCGCGACTGAGATCGTCAGCGCCAGTCGGCGAAGCACGCCTCCAACGTGTCCGCCACCCCCGCTTCGGGCAGCGCGCCCGGCGTGCGCGACAGCCGTGGCGCGGGATTGACCGCGATCCCGCCGCCCCGCGCGGTGAAGACCGCCCGCGCCTGCATATGCGGGTCCGCCGCCGCGGCGCTGAAATCATGCACCGGGGCCACGCAGGCATCCGTCCCGTCGAAGATCTCCAGCCAGTCCGCCCGCGACCGCTCCGCGAACAGCCCCGCCAGACGCGCCTCCAGCAGCGGCCAGTTCGCCGGATCCGCCCGATCCGGCAGGTCCGGCCCGCCCAGCCCCTCGACCAGCGCAGCCCAGAACTGCGGCTCCAGCGCGCCGATGGCCAGCCACAGCCCGTCCGCGCAGACATAGCAGCGGTAATAGGGCGCCCCGCCGTCGAGCAGATTGGCCGCCCGCGCGTCGCGCCAATGCCCGCCCGCCATCAGCGAATGGATCATGCTGGTCAGATGCGCGGTCCCGTCCACGATGGCCGCATCGACCACCTGCCCCTGCCCCGACCGCCCGCGCTCCACCAGCGCCGCCAGCAGCCCCGCGATCAGGTAGAGGCTGCCGCCCGCGAAACCGCCCAGCAGGTTGAGCGGCGGCACCGGCCGGTCCGCGCCTCCGATGGCATGCAGCGCCCCGGTCAGCGCCAGATAGGTGATGTCGTGTCCCGCCTCCGCCGCGCGCGGGCCGTCCTGACCCCATCCGGTCATCCGCCCGTAGACGAGGCGCGGGTTGCGCGCGCACAGCACCTCCGGCCCCAGGCCCAGCCGCTCCATCACGCCGGGACGGAAGCCCTCGATCAGGATGTCGGCCCGCTCGATCAGCGGCATCAGCTCGGCGCGCGCGGCGTCGTCCTTCAGGTCGATCTCCACCCGCCTGCGCCCGCGCGCCAGCTCGTCTTGCGGCACCGGAAACAGCGCCCGCGCGCCGGGGCGCACCAGTTCGACCACCTCCGCGCCCATGTCCGCCAGCCACATGGCGGCGAAGGGCGCCGGCCCCAGCCCCTGAAATTCCACGACGCGCACGCCTGCAAGCGGTCCCATGACATCCTCCCCGGTCTTTTCCGGCGATGGTGCGCGGCCCCGCCCCGGTGCGCAACTCCCTGCGGCATGTCGTCCACCCGCGCGACGCCGTTTCGTGCTACACTCGCCCGATCAGCCAAAGGAGAGATCGCATGAAGACCCTGATTGCCGTGCTTGCCTTCGCCCTCACCCCCGCCGCCGCCTTCGCTCAGTGCTCCCACAACACGACGATGAGCTGCGAAGCCGGCACCACCTGGGACGCCGAGACACGCACCTGCGTCGCCACGACGAGCTGAAGGGGCCTCGGTCGGGACGCTCCTCAGCCTCCCCGATAGGGAATATCGGCGACAGAAACCCGGCCGGGCAAACCGATCGCGGGATGCGCCAGCACGGCCTCGAAAGCGTCCTTCGTCAACTCCGTCTCACTCGACGGACCGATCGTCACGCTGTGAAGGATGTCTTTCAGACCGGCATGCAAAAAACGCTCGTCCGCAGACAGCCGCAAGACCTTCACCAGCTCGACCCGCTCCCGGATCGGCAAGGCCTTCGTGGTGACGACCTCACGATCCGGATCGAGCAGCGGATGATGGATCAGCCGCCACTCCCGCTCCTCCTCGAAGGACGGGTGCTTGATCGCAAGAATCGCGATGACGATGAAACGAATGACTGCGTGACCAATCTCGACAGTGGAAACTGATCGCTCGTCGATATGATGGGCCTCGAACCCTTCGACGATCCGTTCGAGTTCGTCGCAAGCCTGCGTTTCGCCGTACAGAACCCTTACGATAGGCTGTCCCGGACTCGGTCCGCCTGCGTCGAGCGCTGCACTCGCGAATGTCAGCCGTACCAGCGTTTTGCGCCCATATCCGCGCCACATCGAGAGCCGCCCGCGCTCCTGCTCGGCATGGCTTTCCTCGCCAAAGCAAACGATATGGCTGTCCCGCCGGATCCTTTCGAGCGACAAGGGCCCAACATCGTCGTCCAGCGCCATTCTTAGACCAGTCGCGAGTAATGGCATCACCCGTGCCAGCCGCCGCCCCAAATCGTGATCCTCTGACAACAGATCACGCAAGAGTCCGTGCGCGTATCTGCACTCCGACAGATCGTTCATCCCGGCAACGTTCGTCAGCCACAGCTCCTGATCTTGAAGGATGCTCAGGGCCGTGTCGGCACCCGTGTAATGCGCGAGATTGCCTTCCGCGATCAGCTTCGCCTTGTGCTGCTTTTCACTCGCGAACAGGATGTCCTGCAGATCAAAAATCCTCGACATGCACCACGCCCTGCGCCGCCTTGATCGCGGCCTTGATCTGCGGGGTGATGCGGTAGCGGTCGCTCAGCTGCAATTCCACCTCGCCGGGCAGCTCGGCGTCCTGCAGGATCAGGTTCACAGGGCCGCGGCCCCGCTTCGGGCCGCTCGCGCCGTCGGCGAGGCGCGCCGCCACCGAGGACAGGGCGCGTTCGTCGCTGAGATAGATCTTCAGCCCCGCGCCGCCCGCGTCCTGCACCACGTCCTCCGCCGCCGTGACGCCGCGCGCCAGCAGCTTGAGGCTGTCGCCCTCCATCGTCGCCTCGACGCTCATCACCACGTTCTGACCGGTGTCGAACAGGTCGCCCGCCTGTTCCAGCGTGTCTCCGAACACCGTCACCTCGTAGAGCCCCGACGGGTCCGAGCAGGACACGAATGCGAAGCGGTTGCCGCGCGCGGACTTGCGCACCTGCTTGGCGCTCACGGTCCCCGCGATCTTCGCCACCATCGGCGCGCCCGCCGCCTTGGCCGTGATCTCCGCCAGCGTCATCACCCGCTTGCGCTTCAGCAGCGCCATGTAGTCGTCGAGCGGATGGCCCGAGAGGTAGAACCCGATCGCCTGATGCTCCTGCGCCAGCCGCTCGGTCGGCAGCCAGTCGTCGGGCATGGGCAGGCGGGGCGCGGGCAGACCCTCGCCCGCATCGCCGAACAGGCCGCCCTGCGCCGAGTTCTTCTCCTCATGCGTCGCCGCCGACCAGGCGACCAGCTTGTCGAGGCTGTCGAACACCTTGCGCCGGTTACTGTCGAGCAGGTCGAACGCCCCCGCCCGCGCCAGCATCTCCAGCGGCCGCTTGCCCACGCGCTTCAGATCCACCCGCGCCGCGAAATCGAAGAGGTCGGTGAAGGGCTTCTCCCCGCGCGCCTCCACGATCATCCGCATCGCCTCGACGCCCACGTTCTTCAGCCCGCCCAGTGCGTAGACCACCTGCCCGTCGCGCACGGTGAACGTCGCCTCCGAGCGGTTCACGCAAGGCGGGATCAGCCCGATCCCCAGCCGGTCCACCTCCTGCTTGTAGGTGTTGAGCTTGTCGGTGAGGTGGATATCGCAGTTCATCACTCCGGCCATGAACTCGACCGGGTGGTTCGCCTTCAGCCACGCCGTCTGGTAGCTGACCACGGCATAGGCGGCCGCGTGCGACTTGTTGAAGCCGTAATTGGCGAACTTGTCGAGCAGGTCCCAGACCTCCTGCGCCTTGGCCTGGTCGACGCCGTTCTCCGCCGCTCCGGCCAGGAATTTCGGCCGCTCCGCATCCATCGCCGCCTGGATCTTCTTGCCCATCGCGCGGCGCAGCAGGTCCGCACCGCCCAAGCTGTATCCCGCCATCTCCTGCGCGATCTGCATCACCTGTTCCTGATAGACGATGATGCCCTGCGTCTCGTCGAGGATGTGGTCGATGGTCGGGTGCAGGTTGGCCCGCTCCTCCTGCCCGTTCTTCACGCGGCAGAAGGTGGGGATGTTCTCCATCGGGCCGGGACGGTAGAGCGCGACCAGCGCGATGATGTCCTCGATGCAAGTCGGCTTCATCTGCCGAAGCGCGTCGCGCATCCCCGAGCTTTCCACCTGGAACACCGCCACCGTCTGCGCCGAGGCGTAGAGGTCGTAGCTCGCCGGATCGTCGATCGGGATGGCGGCGATGTCGTAGGGGTTCTTCTCCAGCGCCGCGCGCCGCGCCCGCTCCACCACGCTGTCGCCCTCGGGCACCGCCATCATGGCCTTGCCCTGCGCCTTGAGCAGGTCCAGCGCCCCCTGGATCACCGTCAGCGTCTTGAGGCCGAGGAAGTCGAACTTCACCAGCCCCGCCTGCTCCACCCACTTCATGTTGAACTGGGTCGCGGGCATGTCGGAGCGCGGGTCCTTGAACAGCGGAACCAGATTGTCGAGCGGACGGTCCCCGATCACCACCCCCGCCGCATGGGTCGAGGCGTTGCGGTAGAGCCCTTCGAGCGCCGAGCCGATGTCGAGCAGGCGCTTGACCACCTCCTCCTGCCGCGCCTCCTCCTTCAGCCGCGGCTCGTCCACCAGCGCCTGCTGGATCGAGACGGGCTTCACCCCCTCGACCGGGATCAGCTTCGACAGCCGGTCCACCTGCATGTAGGGCATCTGGAGCACGCGCCCCACGTCGCGCACCGCGGCCTTGGACAGAAGCGCGCCGAAGGTGATGATCTGCCCCACCTTGTCGCGCCCGTACTTCTCCTGCACGTAGCGGATGACTTCCTCGCGCCGATCCATGCAGAAATCGATGTCGAAATCGGGCATCGAGACCCGCTCGGGGTTCAGGAACCGCTCGAACAGCAGCGAATAGCGCAAGGGGTCGAGATCGGTGATCGTCAGTGCATAGGCGACGAGGCTGCCCGCCCCCGATCCGCGCCCCGGCCCGACCGGGATGTCGTGATCCTTGGCCCATTTGATGAAGTCGGCGACGATCAGGAAATAGCCGGGAAAGCCCATCCCCTCGATGATCCCCAGCTCGAAATCGAGCCGCGCCTGGTACTCCTCGACCGGGGCCGCGGGCTCGATCACCTCCAGCCGCGCCTTCAGCCCCGCATTGGCCTGACGGCGCAGCTCCTCCACCTCGTCATCGGCGAAGCGGGGCAGGATCGGGTCGCGCGTGGTCACGCGGAACGCGCAGCGCCGCGCGATCTCGACCGTGTTCTCCACCGCTTCGGGCAGATCGGCGAACAGCTCCGCCATCTCGTCCGCGCTCTTGAAGTAATGCTCCGGCGTCAGGCGGCGGCGCGGCTCGGCCTGATCCACGTAAGCTCCGTCGGCGATGCAGATCAGCGCGTCATGCGCCTCGTACATCTCGCGGTCGGGAAAGTGCACGTCGTTCGTCGCGACCAGCGGCAGGTCGAGCGCATAGGCCAGCCGCACCAGCCCCGGCTCGCTTTCGGCCTCCGCCTCCGTGCGCCGCGTCCCCTCGCCCGGATGACGCTGCACCTCGACATAGAGCCGGTCGCCGAAGGCGGCGTGCAGCCGCCGCGCCAGCGCCTCGGCCTTGTCCGGCTGGTTGTCGCGGATCAGCTGGCCCAGCGGCCCCTCCGCCCCGCCGGTCAGGCAGATCAGGCCCTCGGAATGGGCCTCCAGCGCCTCCAGCGTGATGTGCCACGCGAGATCGCCCGAGCCGAGATAGGCGCAGCTGTTGAGCTTCATCAGGTTGGCCCAGCCCGTCTCGTCCTGCGCCAGCAGAACAATGTGGCGCGGGGCCACCGGCTTCTCCCCCGGCTTCGCGGGGCCCGCATAGGCCAGCGGGAACTGCGTGCCGATGATCGGCTGCAATCCCGCCTTCGCCGCCGTCTCGGAAAATTCGAGTGCGGCGAAATTGTTGCAGGTGTCGGTGATGGCAAGCGCGGGCATCCCCGCCTTCCTCGCCAGATCCGGCAGGGCCTTCACCTGCAAGGCGCCCTCCAGCAGCGAATAGGCGGAGTGAACGCGCAGATGGATGAATCGGGGCAGGTCTGTCATGGCCGCGATCCTATCCCGCCGCCCGCGCGCCCGCCATGCCCCGGATCGCGCGACGCGCCGCTTTCTCGACGCTGGTCGCCCTCCGGGCTAGAATCGCGGCCAAGCGACCCGAAAGGCAGCCATGACCGCCCTCTACCTCAAGATCTTCGCCGAGCGGAACTGCGGCGCCGACCGGCTGACGCGGCTGGCGCGCAAGGGCTGGGACCTCGAGGTCCTGCGCGGGCATCTCGACCTGCCCCGCGACGCGCTGCGCGAGATGCTGCAGACCGTCCCCCCGCGCGAGCGCACGGCCCTGCACAACCGCCTGCTCGATGCCGAGCACTACCGCCTGCTCTATTCCGATTTCGGCTGGTCCGCCGCCGCGCCGCCGCGCGACATCGTCCAGTCCGCCGGGCACGCCCGCGACACCGTGTTCCTCGGCTGCCACTCGCACCCCGTGGCCTTCGCCCTGCGCCTCGCGCAGCGCCCGCGCACGCCCGGCGCACCGCGTGGCGCGGCGCTGGCCG
>NZ_JAWDKL010000040.1:0-18772 GCF_032464675.1 Roseobacter sp. HKCCA0434 | reverse complement strand
CGATCCCGTAGCGCAGTGCGAGGGTCTCATTCGCGTGCCGGCCGATTTGGTACCTGTACGGCTCAAGTTGATAGTCGGCGTCTCGACGCTGGACACGGAGATCCTCGGCAGAACGTAGCAGCTGTTCCTGCAGCTGTTCCTGGAGATCTCGTTCTTGGGCATTCCGTGACAGCTGCTCGTTCAGATAGGCCAACTTCCGCTTCTTAGCCAAGACTGCCAAGAACTTGGTTAGACCCCAGACTGGCAAACCCACCACAATGATGGCGATCACTTCCATTCGGGTGCCTCCCCCGGAAACGTCTCTTCCACAGTCCCAGTAATCCTTGCCTTGCGTCCCACCTTGGGCCGCTGCAGCTCTTGGTACGCGGCCTTGCGGCCTTCAACGTCCTTCGCTTCCCAGCCGATCAGAACGCCTGTCACGCGTCGTCCGGTCTTCTCGGGCATCACGGTGACCGTCACGTCTGACAGGGCGTTCACTTCCACCAGGGCGGGCTTGATTGCGTACTGGTTGAGGTTGCCGAAGGTCTTCAGCTTCCCTGGCTCCACGCCCAGGATCTCGCGGAAGTCCTCGAGGCTGAAACGCTCAGTCATCACATGCTTGAGCCGCACCCTGCGGGCGACGGCTTCGTAGAGAGCCAGGGCATACTTGCTGGTGAACGACCTCAGCACTTCCAGTTCCAGCTTGGCGAAGACGGTCGAGTCCCTGAGAGCCACGGCCAGCTCGGGGGGGATCGAGTATTTCAGCGTTCCCCTTCGACGCTTCGGATCGGACAGGTTGTTCCAGCCCAGGAGCTGAACCCGGTCTGTCGAGCCGTCAGGGCGCTCGATCGTGACCACTGTGGTCATCAGGGCCTCGATGCTCTGCACGAGCCTGTCGTTGCTGTCATGGGTCTCCCGTAGCTCTGACACGGGGATCTCGAAGCGCTGGTGCTCTGTTCCCAGCTCGGGGCCGAAAGCTTGGCGCAGGAGGAGGTTGAACAGGCGCCGGTCTGCAAGCGTGAGCCTTGCCGCGCCCTTAACCTCGACAAGCTCGGCGGGCTTCACCATCTCGCCAGAGTTCGGCACCACGTCGAGGGTGCGCATACTATTAGGTTTGGGGCGGTTCATGTCCGACAACCGACATTCCATTAGCTCATGGATGTGAAGTAGCTAATATTAGAGTCGCGACAGAGGCAAGGTTTTGTGTTCCCGGTTCACAGCACCCCAAACCACAGCAAACCAGGTCCAACCAAAGCCTGAACCGCCCCAAACCTAATCGTGACCCGCCCCAAAACTAATGGCTAACCGCCCCAAAACTAATCGTGAGTTGCCCGATTCCTAATATTTCGGCTGTATTATCTATTGTAACCAATGGCTTCCGGCTCCTGAAGAAAGAAGATTCTAGAAGAAGAGAAGAAGAGTCTCCCCTGTGGATAACTGGGGGAATATTACGTAAATGCAGAGTTACGTAACATTCCCTTCCCTGTGAGATTAGTTGCCGCCTGACCCAACGTTATGCTCTTCATGGGTCTTGAAACCGTAGGACCCAAGAAAAACATAAGAGGAGTCTTAGTTAGTTACCTCATTGTCTTTTTATAGATGGGCTGCGCCCCGAAGGGGCGCAGCCCATCTAATATACATATATATTAGTAACTTATCTTATAGGGTTCCCGAGCTCCCGAGTATGGCAGTGAAAACTCCATTGAAGAATCCATACGAAACTCCATCAGCGTTCTGACAGCTTCCCTGCTTCTGGTTCAAATAGAGCTTCCCAGTTCCTCCCGCCGTAGAACAGACGCAGGATGGTCACCCGGGTCTCCGAAACAGTGAAGGCGATCGTGACCCGTCTTTCGAAGCCGACGATCCGCAGCCCAGGACGAATGTCATCCCGCCTGTGTCCTCGTTCGGATGCCAGTCCCATGCGCCGGCAATGCGCCTCGATCCGATCGATGTACCCGATGGCTGTTTCGGGTGAAGCCGCAGTTGCTATCCAGTCGTAGAGCTGCACCAGGTCATCGACAGCTTCCGGTGCGAACTCGACAGTACGTTCTTTCACTCTCGCCCCGTCAACCGCTTGGCGTGATGCTTGCGAATATCCGAAAAGACATCCTTCAGGCCACGGGCTCGTCCTGGATCGGCCTGCATGGCGTCGTAGACCGGAGCCACTTCCTCGCGGAGCCAGCGATCGACAGCTGCATCACGTTCCTGGAGAGCCCTCAACCCTGCTCGCACGACCTCGCTGCCGGACGCATAGGCTCCGGACGCCACCATCTGGTCGATGAAGGCAGCATGCTCTTCGGGCAGGCTCACGGTTCTCTTCTCAGTGCCAGGCATCATGGGTCTCCTTCTGTCACCAGCATAGCGCCGAGTATGAAAAAGTCATACCGCCTTGTGTGAGATCTGGAAGCTCCGGAACCAGGGCAAAAGACAGAACCGAAACAGGCTCGTGAGACCCTTCTGGCCTTTAGACTGTCTTTAGCCAAAATCAGCGGCTTTTGGCGATTTTGGTTTTAGGGTTAGAGAACCGCAAACCAGACCGAGTGAAACGACAAGTCTTTAGGTCGACGTTCTGACCTCCCGAAGTGACCCGCAACCTACTTGCCGAAATGCCGAAGCTGCTTCTGGGTCTCCACAGGTCGCTCAGAGGCCCGTAGAGCCTCATCTTTCTCGTCGGCGCTGGATGGCCCGGAAAGCAGAGATACCACTTCTAAAGGCCGGACAGAGGCTCTACGAGGCCATGTCTCCTTGTTTTAGGGTTACACGCTCGTGGAACACCGGTTTGACGGTCAGTGGACCGCACCAGATTGCAGGTGGCTTTAGGCAGGCGAAATGGTGCGTCATCATGCAGGTGGGCGCGAACTACACCAAGAAGATGCAGGCGCTGAAGCCCAACCTGAAACTCATGCGGATGCTTGAGAACAACGGGCTTCTGGATGCCGACAAGCTGAATTTCCTGATCGACCTGGACAAGGGAAACCCCCAGGCGCTTCAGAAACTGCTCGCCGACCGCAAGGTGGATCCAATGGATCTGCCAACCGGCGACGAGGGCAATGCCTACAAGGCTGGCAATCACACGATCTCCGATGCGGAGATGGAGTTCGTTTCCGCGTTGGAAGAGGTCACCTCGACTCCAACCGGAAAGGCCACCGTCGCGCTGATCAACGGAGACTGGGACGACGCCAGCAAGGAGGCCGTGTATCGAGAGCCGAAGCTGATGGCGATCATCGACGAACAGCGGGCCTCCGGTCTTTATGACCGGATCTCTGGGGCGTGTCTGTGCCGACGTCGCAGGCTGCGGGCACGGACGGACAGAAGTCCCTAAGGGACTGCGCACGCATACGCGTGCGTGAGTGCGTATGAAAATATTTTGCTTATTTGAATATTTATCTGGACAGGCGTTGTGGCGGAGGGTGTTCATGCAAACATGAAGCATGGAGTTCATAATGTCTCGACCATCTCTCTCTGACGTTCACCTCGAGCTTGCCGCTACGCTTATCGTGCAGGCGAAGCATATCGTTCTTGCCACCGACAGCCCCGAAAAGGGTGAGGATTTTCTTGGGCGTGATCCCGAAGACGCCCG
Source organism: Roseobacter sp. HKCCA0434 (assembly GCF_032464675.1). NCBI lineage: Bacteria > Pseudomonadati > Pseudomonadota > Alphaproteobacteria > Rhodobacterales > Roseobacteraceae > Roseobacter > Roseobacter sp. HKCCA0434. The sequence continues at coordinate 15,213 of NZ_JAWDKL010000040.1, read as the reverse complement.
TGCCGACACAGTCGATCTTTCCCGCTTTCCCGTGGCGGCGGAGATAGGGGCGCTGCACGCCTACGCCTTTGCCCCGACAGGCGATGACCTTTACGACGTGAACGCTCTGCATGGCATGGCTCATTTCCTCTCCAGCCTTCCACGGGAAGACTGGGATGGGAGTGTTCATGGTTTCCCAGGCCAGGGCCTGCCGTCTGCGATGTCCGATGTTCTCGATGCCGCTTGCGCGCGCGCAGCAATCGACGGTCACGAAGAGGTCTGGACCCAGGAGCTGTCCCCCCGGCAACTCGCGCTGCTGGCTGACATGACAGAAGGCGCTGTGCGCAATGCCATGTCCCAGAAGGGAGCAGCCGGTCTCACGGCTATTCCCGGAGCGAAGCCGGTGCGGGTTGCACTTGACGAGGCCCGTCGCTGGCTGTCTGGCCGCAGGGGGTTCCGAGCTACCCCCACGGGCCCTTCGGATGATCCGGTGATGAACGAGCGCCTGCGCGGTTTCGACAGGATGGAGCAACTGACGGATTTCGTCTCCCGACACGCGGTGCGCCGCTTGGGCGCGACCGAGGCTCTTGGAGAAGACGCTGCCGGCTGGATCGACGGTGGCTATGTCTTCGATGTGGCGGCAGCGCACCGCGTCGCTGAGGCGATCGGGGCCGACGTCCCGACGTTTGTCGGAAAGGCGCTCGAATTGGCTCTGCGCCGCGATGCTGGAGAGGTGGCATGATCCCCTGTGCTCTGTCCGACTTCCGGGTGACCGGTCATGCCCGTACGCGCATGCAGGGGCGCGGAATCCGTTCCGAGGCAGTCGACCTCGTCCTGTGTTACGGAACCGAGGAGCGGGCGGCCGCAGGTCGAACCCTCGTGAGACTCGATCATGAGGTTCGCGAGGAACTGGTGGATGAACGTCCCGAGTTCAGGGGGCATCTGGATATCTACGTCATCCTGACCGCCGAAGTGATCGTGACCGTGTGTCACGACACAGGCCGCCTCCGTCGGCGGCTGCATTGATGAACCCGTCTTGCCGCTTGCCCAAAGAAAGATCCGCGATGTTTTCTGCCTTTCGCCACGCACTTGTCGATGCTCGTGATGTCCGTGATCCTCGGCTACGGATTGCCTCAGAGGGGCGTCTGGATGTCCGATACGCACCATTCGATCATATAAACTTGGATGCGAGGATAGTGCTCCTCGGGATCACTCCGGGAGAGCAGCAGGCGAATGCTGCCATTCAAGAGGCCCGCCGTGCTCTGCAACAGGGCGTATCCGATACGGAGGTTCTGGCCCGGGCGAAGGTTCATGCCTCATTCGCCGGCCAGATGCGGACCAATCTTGTGGCGATGCTCGACGGCATCGGCTTGGCCAAAGCTCTTGGCATTCATTCCTGCGCCTCGCTTTGGGGAAGGAACTCAAACCTTGTCCAATTCGCTTCCGCACTGCGGTTTCCGGTATTTTCGGACAGTAAAAACTACTCGGGACGCAGCCCTGCAATTACACGCTCGGCCGTTCTTCGAGAGCAGCTGCAGTTGTTCACGGCGCCGGAGCTGGCGCAGATCCCCAATGCGCTGGTCTTTCCGCTCGGGCCGGCCGTGGCTGAGGCTTGTGCCTGGTTGGTGAAGGAAGGACTGCTGGACGAGGAAAGAGTTGCGGCAGGTTTGCCTCATCCCTCACCAGCGAGCAACGAGCGTATCGCATTCTTCCTTGGGCGAAAGGAGGAACGGGACTTGTCGCGACAAGTGGTTCCGGAAAAGATCATAGAGGGGCGCAAAGCCGTCATGGAGGTTGTTGCCCGTTGGGCAGCGGAAAATGCGGGGAGAAAAGAAGAATAGGCCTCCCGGATCATCGAAGTATGCCGCTGACAAGCTGGGCAGGGGATCAAGCAGAGTGGTGTTCCTGGGCTAGGGGAGCACCTTTCACAAGTTATTCCTTTTTAAGGGTGTAGTGCTGAGAGGCCCTGAGGGTGCCCTGGGCCACCCCTATGGCCGACAGCACCGAGATGACCTCTCACGGGTCCGTACAGAGGTTCTGGGGGCGTATCTCGACGGTGCTTGAGATCATATCCGCGGCCGGGGCAAGATCCGCTGCAAACAGACCTGTGTCCAGGCCGTGCTAGTATTCAGGTAGCCTTCAGTAGAAATCGACCTCTATCGGCGTTTCAGGGAACAGGGAAACTTTGTCAAAAGTTCTGGTCGAGTGCCGGATTTCCCTCGCCCTTCAGTAGCTTGCGTTTTGGCCTTTATGGTGAGGGTTCAGGGTGCTTTCAGGGCCGAAGCACATGGGCAAGACCATCAAGGTCTACCACTACATGCCGCTGCTCGACGACCGCAACGTCAACGACCAGGGCCTCGATGCCTCGGGCGCCGTCATCGCCGACGGTAACCTCTATGGCTCCTCGAAGGACGTCGGCAAGATCACCGACCGTCTGCCGACCCTGACCGAGACCGGCGGCCGTGTGAACCGTGTCGGCTTCGCGCGTATCGAGCTTGAGGGCTCGATCCACAAGTTCGGTATGTTCACCGAGTTCTCCCAGGAATTCCTGGATTTCGACTCGGACAGCGAGCTGTATGGCCATATCTCCCGCGAGCTGGTCACCGGCGCCGTGCAGCTGACCGAAGCCGTGCTGCAGAAGGACCTGCTGGCTGCTGCCGGTGTGACCGTCTATGCCGGCGAGGCCACCACCGATGCCGAGATCACCGGTGATGGCGACCGCGACGTGGTTGACTACGAGGACCTGACCCGCCTGGCGCGGATCCTCAATGACAACCGCACGCCGAAGCAGACCAAGGTGATCACTGGCTCCCGCATGGTCGACACCAAGACCATCAACTCGGGCCGTGTCCTCTACATCGGCTCCGAGCTGGAGTCGATCGTCAAGGGCATGACCGACCTGTTCGGCAACAACGGGACTCGGTCGGAGAACCGCTCTATTCCTTGATTGTCAGCTTGCGGCTGATTTCCGCGAGCACGCCGATACCTGATGCGCTTATCCAGCTGGCGAGGATCGTCGCAACGCCGGCACCCACTATCCCACCACCGTCGTAGGAACCAATCCCCGACAAGATTGCTAGCGCGCCGCCAATAGTTCCAAAGATGGCCACTACCCAGGCCGTGATGTAGGCGATTGAGGTGAAAATGCCATGTTCCGAACCGGAAAATTGGACATCTCCTTTGCCGCCGGAAGAAGATACCATTTTTTCTTTCGGAACGTATTTCAGGGCAGGGTCTGACATCTGAGGTTTTTCCTTTTCATGGAAAGAAATCGAAGGTGGGAGTTAGCTGCCTGCCCGCATCAAAGTCGGCCCGTTAGGTCGATTTCCGGCTGTGAGTGGGGTTGTTGGTTTGAAATTCGGTCAAAAGAGCAACGTGAGCCTCTAGGTGCCGCTATCCGAGACGAGCTAGCCCTCTATGGTTAGAGGGCACAGACTGCCCACACTGATCTCAAGTGCCTTGGTTCTCCCGGCGCAACTGTAAAAGCAGACCTTGGTGCCCCCAGAGAGCTCTTCTCCCGCGCCTGTACACATGAGCGCCAGTTGTTCGTACAGCTGCTTGTCAAGGGGTGCGATCGACTGACTGGGTGCCTCATGCGAGTTCAGGACTGCGAAGGCCAAGTTTTCGGCAGATGCCTGAGACGCGAATACCGCAAGAAAGATTGTGGCAAGTTTTCGGATCATTCTAACTATCTCCAATGTTTTCCGCGTGAGTAGGACCGCGCCAGAAGTTCGTGGCATGGGCGCTGCGCACGTCAACGACGACTAGGCGTAAAGACCGGAGAGCAGGGCGAACTGTTGCCCACATCGGTTACGAATCCCAGGCGCACAAGGTGGCCTCATAGCTCGTCCAACACGCACCATCTCGGTATAGGTTATGGAGGATGTAGTTTGCGTGGCTTTCGTGGGCACTCCACGCTGCGCTACCGGTGCCCGATTCATCATGATCAACATAGAAGTAGACGTATGCCATTCGGTCGTCTGCATCCGCCGCGCTAAAATCTCCACCACCCATTGGCTCAAAGATACACGGCCCCTGCATTTCAATGCGGCCTTCGATCTGAAGGAAACAGATCTCCGCATTAGCCGCGGCGCTTGTCACTAGCAGCGAAGTTATGAGGGCAAGTGTTTTTTTCATTCTTTCAGTCCTCCTTGAGCTCGACACACCAGTTCGTGCTCAAGGAAGTGGGCACCAGATTGGCCTGCCTGCGAAAACATTGTGATCACCTTCGTCTGCTTCGGCATGCTGTCGCCCGTTGACTTCGAGATCCGACTGCAGAAACTGAACCAGGCAGGTGTCTAGGAAACTAGGGGCACCTCCCCACAGGGTCGCGCAGCGACCCTGTGGGGGGATTATCTACGAAGCAAGGGGGTGAAGGCGCTTCCCTGCTAAGGGAGTGCCCGTAACCAAATAATTAACAGTCAACTGCCCTACCGGAGTAGGGGCTACCCCTCACAGAGCCGTACAGGGGCTCCGGTTGTGTCTCTTGCTCAAAACATGAGTGGGTGCGTAATTACGTAAATCCGCACGCACTGCTTCAGTGCTGATCCCAGGGATCTACCTCTCTTCAACAATTATCCATCGCTCGGGGAGGTGGAATATCAACAAAAGGAAAAGCAGGCCGTAGCCTGCTTTTCAATGTGGTGCTCTATCGAGCTTGCTAACGGCTCGACCGCCATTCCTGATGGCTGCAAGGTGATACGACTGGTCACACATGTCAACATCTTGAACCGAAGATCGAAATTTGCCCAAGGTATCCGGACTGAAATACAAGCACGGACCGTCCAGAGTTCCTAATGACCCATAAGAAATACCGCCTCGGCCTTGATCTCGGCACCGCCTCAATCGGTTGGTGCATCCTGCCACTGGACGAGGAGGGTCGGCCAAGCCAATGGGAGAACGATTGGCTCATAGGCGGGTGTGTTCCTGCGGGGAGTCGCATCTTTTCTGCGGGACGGGATCCAAAAACAGGAGCCTCCCTCGCCGTGGATCGGCGTGGAGCACGTGCTTCTCGCATTAGACGAGACCGATACCTGCGCAGACGATCCGCTCTGATGAGGCGATTGGCAGACGCTGGGCTGATGCCGGAAGAGCCAGCGGAGCGGAAGGACCTGGAGCTTCTGGATCCCTTTGAGCTTCGAGCTCGTGGCCTGGATTCACCTCTGACCCGTACCGAACTTGGTCGTGCGATCTTTCATCTCAACCAGCGACGCGGTTTCAAATCGAACCGGAAGGCGGACAGAGGCGACAACGAAGACGGGCTGATCCGGCTTGGGACTGCGCGTCTGGATCAGGCGATGCTTGCTGCGGGCGTGCGGACCTATGGCGAGTTCCTCTACAAGCGTCGTGCCGCGGCCTCGGACCCACGCCAAGTACCGTCGGTGCGCACACGCCTGACCGTCCAGGTGGCGCCGGACGGAAAGACAACTTCTGGATACGATCACTACCCGTCCAGATTCCATCTGGAAGAGGAGTTTCGGAAGCTTTGGGCGGCCCAGCAGCGGTTCGATCCTGATCTGAGTGATGAACTTGGCGAAGCTCTGTTCGAGACAATCTTCTATCAACGGCCACTCAAGGCGCCGAAGATGGGGCGCTGCCGCTACCTGGATGAGCCCCGCCTGCCCAAGGCACATCCGGCAGAACAACAGCGAGTTCTCTACGAGACAATCAATGCGCTGCGTGTAGCTGCGCCTGGCAAGGCGGCGCGAGCCTTGACCATCGAGGAGCGGGATCGAGTTGCATTGGCGCTCAACGGCAAGAAGCCTCCCAAGTCTCCTGGTTCTGCTGCAGTGACCTTCAAGGCTTTGGCGAAAGTCCTGAAGCTTCAGGATGAAGAGCGGTTCACCCATGAGACGTTCGCCCGTGATGCGATCGCCTGCGATGCCGTGCTGATGAGCCTCGCGCATCCCGATCGATTTGGGGTTGGATGGACCAGCCTCAGTATGGAGGCACAGTGGGACCTTATTTGCCGTATTCGCGCGGTCGAAACCGACGAAGAACGATCCCAGTTGGTTGATTGGCTACGTGAGACCCATGGGTTGTCCGAGGGCAGGGCCGCCGCAACGGCAGATGCTCCACTTCCTCAAGGCTATGGTCGCCTGGGCGAAACAGCGGTGTGCTGTACGCTTGAGAAACTGCGCCAGGGACAGGAACCAGATGGCACACCTCTTGTGATGAGCCGGGCCGTGGAGGAGGCTGGTCTGCCTCACCACTCCGACGACCGGACGGGTGAGGTCTTGGCCAACCTCCCCTACTACGGCGCGGTTCTGGAGAGGCACGTCATTCCTGGATCCAACCGGCCGGAAGACCCCGAGGTAGAGCGATTTGGCCGTATTACGAACCCCACGGTGCATATCGCCCTGAACCAGTTGCGGCGCCTGGTGAACCGGATAATCGAGCGCTACGGCAAGCCGGAGCAGGTGGTTCTGGAACTGTCACGGGATCTCAAGAATGGTGAGCAACGCCGCCGTGAAATTGAGGTTGAGATCAAGCGCAACACCGATGCTGCGATCAGACGCGGAGCTCAGATTACAGAGATGTCGAATGGCCGAGTGCTTGATACGGGTGCAAATCGGCTTGTCATGCGGCTGTGGGAGGAGTTGGGGCCGGATGTTCTGTCGCGACGTTGCCCGTACTCAGGACAGCAGATCTCGTTTGCGATGCTTTGGGATGGTTCCTGCGATGTCGATCATATCCTGCCCTACTCGCGCACCCTGGACGACAGTCCGGCCAACAAGACGCTTTGCCTTCGAGAGGCCAATCGGGAGAAGCGCAACCGGACCCCGTACGAGATGTGGGGCACAGCTCCCGACCGATGGTCTGAGATTCAGGCCAACCTACCCAACGTGCCAGCCAACAAGAGATGGCGCTTCGCCCCTGATGCGATGGAACGGTTCGAGGGCGACCGCTTCTTCGACCGGCAGCTCGTGGATACGCAATACCTGAGCCGAATTGCTCGGACCTACCTCGACACGTTGTTCACCGAGGGGGGGCATGTCTGGGTGGTTACTGGTCGCACCACCGAGATGCTGCGGCGCCACTGGGGGCTGAATGGATTGCTCAGTGATCACAACAGAGCAGCGAAGGAGAAGAACCGTACGGATCATCGGCACCATGCCATCGATGCTGCCGTGATCGCGGCAACCGATCGATCACTGGTTAAACGGCTGGCCGACGCTGCAGATGTCTCTGAGGCGCAAGGCCGCGAGGATGTTGTGCAGGCCGTCGCTCCTCCATGGCCCACATTTCGCGATGACTTGGGGCATGTCGTCGATCGTATCATTGTCAGTCATCGTCCCGACCACGGCCGAGTGGAGCCAGGCAATGCGCAAGTGACGGCATCGAAGCTTCACAACGATACGGCATACGGTCTCGGACTGCGGGATGGAGATGGAAATCCTCGCTTGCGCAACGGAATACCTCTTGTCGTGACACGTAAGCCATTGGAGTCGCTGAAACCAAATGACCTCAGTAAGGTAGCGGAGGTGGACCCGCACTTGGCCAACCTTCTGAAGGTAGCAACGCGTGGGAAAGACGGAAAGGATTTCACAGCTGCCCTGGCGGACTTCTCGCGTAGGGAGGGACCGTACCATGGTCTTCGCCGGGTTCGCATAGCGATACCGGTGAACGTCGTGGCGATAGCAGACAGGGAAGGACGGCCTTACAAGGGTTACGATCCAGACTCCAACCAACGATATGAAGTTTGGCGAATGCCTGACGGCAAACCTGTCGCCTGGGTGGTACGGACCTTCGATGCTCACCAGCCAGGAGAACCACCGCGCCCACATCCGGCCGCAAAGCGACTCTTGCGCCTGCATCAGAACGATCTGGTGGCACTGGACGATAGCAAGTTTGGCCCGGTGGTGGCGAAGGTCGAGATGTTCGATCAGAGCGGAAAGATCACACTTGCTCCTCACAGTGAAGCGAACGTTTCGGAAAGGTATCGCCGCAAAGAGGGCAGGGAAGACCTCTATCTCCGCTTTATGCCACGTACTCTTCTGAAGGCGGGAGCCCGCCGCGTTCATGTAGACGAGACCGGCCATATCCGCGACCCAGGCCCGCCGCGTTGACATCATAGTTCTTGTTTACCTTGCGTCCTGAGAGGAAAGGCAAGGTGGAGCAAATTGTCGATATTTCTTCAGACGGGCGGCATCTTTCACGTGATCGCGGCTTCCTGAAGGTCGAGGCTGACGGAGCCGAGGTCGGGCGTGTACCGCTCGACCGTATTGCTGCTGTTATACTGCATGGTCACGGTACGACTTGGACCGCCTCCCTCATGGTCGAGTTGGCTCGACGGGGTGCGCTGACGGTATTGTGCGGCCGCAATCATGCTCCGGTCGCCCTTCTCTGGCCGATCGAGGGGCACCATGCTCAGGGCGGTAGGATGCAAGCACAGTGGGCAGCATCTCGCCCCGCCATGAAGCAAGCATGGAAGATGATTGTTCAGTCGAAGATCATGATGCAGGCGGCAGCCCTCCGATCTGTGGGCGAACCAGATGCCCCGGTGTCCATCCTTGCCAGATCTGTGCGTTCTGGCGATCCGGCTAACATCGAAGCACAAGCCGCCCGTCGATATTGGCCACTTATGATGGGGAAGGATTTCCGGAGAGATGTTGGTGGTGGAGGTGCCAACGGCCTGCTGAACTATGGCTATACCGTGCTCAGGGCGGCAACGGCACGGGCTGTGATTGGGGCAGGACTGCACCCCACCATTGGTCTGCACCACCGCGCACAAGGCAATTCGTTCGCCCTGGCTGACGATCTGATGGAACCATTCCGTCCGCTCGTCGACCTGGCAGCCCGGCGCATAGCACGTGAGGCCGGCCCCGATGTGACATCGGAGGCCAAGCAAGCCTTGGCTCGGATCATTGCATTCGACATGGAAGTCGACGGCGTCACAACTCCGGTTTCCGGAATGCTGTCCCGCCTGGCGTTGTCGCTGGCTCGTTCATTCGAATCTGGACGTATGGAACTTGGCCTACCCAAACCGCCTGCACCCTTGCGTCTGATGGAACTAGGCCGGTGAGGACGAACGATGTATATTTGAGCGGGTACAAACTGATGTGGATGCTGGTGATGTTTGATCTGCCAACGGACACCAAGGCACAACGCAAGTCCGCTGGCGACTTCCGTAACTTTCTGCTGGATGAAGGTTTCGAGCGCAGTCAGTTCTCTGTCTATGCGAGGATGGTCAGCGGCAAGGAAGCGTACGAGGCTCGCGTTGCCTGGATCGAACGTGCTTTGCCGGAAAAGGGCGAGGTTCAGATCCTTCAGTTTACCGACCGCCAGTACGAACTCATCCTGAGATACTCGGATCAGGGCCGTGCGGCTCGAAGGAAGAATCCCGAACAACTGGTTCTGTTCTGATGCGAATCTCTCGGAATGATTGCTGGGCCGCCCCACTTTTTTCCTTCTACAGGAAAGGTTTGTGGAGCGACCCAGCATAGCCGTTCAGGAATGACGGTCCAGCCGAAGCAGGACGCGCTGTTCTTCACCCTCTGCATGGAGCATAGCCGTTCAGGAATGACGGTCCAGCCGAAGCCGAGGCCCAGGACGACGCCGCCGAGGGGGCAGCATAGCCGTTCAGGAATGACGGTCCAGCCGAAGCCCGGGTCGGAGGTTGGTCGCTTGACTGACTAGCATAGCCGTTCAGGAATGACGGTCCAGCCGAAGCACCCGCACCACCGTGACCACGCAATACGCGAGCATAGCCGTTCAGGAATGACGGTCCAGCCGAAGCTGTAGCGCAGCCCCGTAATTTCGTCGATGAGCATAGCCGTTCAGGAATGACGGTCCAGCCGAAGCCATTGGGCAGAGAAGGTCAGACCGGACGTGAGCATAGCCGTTCAGGAATGACGGTCCAGCCGAAGCTTTCTTGAACTCCGGCACGAAGAGGCGCAGAAGCATAGCCGTTCAGGAATGACGGTCCAGCCGAAGCCGGATATTGCACCGATTGCCCGTGCAATAAGCATAGCCGTTCAGGAATGACGGTCCAGCCGAAGCCTCAATATCCGGGCCATTCAACGGCGCTGAAGCATAGCCGTTCAGGAATGACGGTCCAGCCGAAGCCCGAACGATCCGAACTATTACGCGACCCGGAGCATAGCCGTTCAGGAATGACGGTCCAGCCGAAGCGCGTATCCGCCCATTTCGACACGCTCAAGCAGCATAGCCGTTCAGGAATGACGGTCCAGCCGAAGCCCAAGGCTGCTCAACAGCCCGCCGCCCGAGAGCATAGCCGTTCAGGAATGACGGTCCAGCCGAAGCATCTCCCCTATTGCGCAAACGCGCGCCCTTAGCATAGCCGTTCAGGAATGACGGTCCAGCCGAAGCTATTTGCCGACGATGAAACTTTGCGGGTTGAGCATAGCCGTTCAGGAATGACGGTCCAGCCGAAGCGCTGGTCGGCTCCCTCCAACGACTTCAGGCAGCATAGCCGTTCAGGAATGACGGTCCAGCCGAAGCGGTCAATTGCGGACCCTGCTACCGGCGGAGAGCATAGCCGTTCAGGAATGACGGTCCAGCCGAAGCAGATTACTCCGTTTACATTCCGCGCCTGTCAGCATAGCCGTTCAGGAATGACGGTCCAGCCGAAGCAATGGCTGACGGTGGACGTGGCTTCGCCACAGCATAGCCGTTCAGGAATGACGGTCCAGCCGAAGCGCTGTTCATGGTCTGCGATTTGCCGAGGCGAGCATAGCCGTTCAGGAATGACGGTCCAGCCGCAGCCTGACGAAGCCGGACTGGTCGTCGCCTCCGAGCATAGCCGTTCAGGAATGACGGTCCAGCCGAAGCGGCGCGGGGCCTGTTTCATCCGCCCAGCCTAGCATAGCCGTTCAGGAATGACGGTCCAGCCGAAGCCGGCCCTGTGGTGCGCGTCAGCCCGTCTCGAGCATAGCCGTTCAGGAATGACGGTCCAGCCGCAGCCGAATTTCCTGCTCGAACAATTCGGCGTTCAGCATAGCCGTTCAGGAATGACGGTCCAGATAGGTAAAAGGAGGGCTTTGAAGTCTTACGTAACTACGCATCTGCGCGTTTAAGGTATTCCGCAAGTGCGACTTCCAGAATGGCTTGATGCGTCTGGTCCGTCTCCACGGCATGCAACCTCAGGCGGCGGTAGGTCTCGCCATCGAGGGCGAGCGTTAGCCGTTTCTCGCCGGGACGCTTGGGCTGCTTCTTTCCCTGGGTAGCCCCCTGCCCTGCCCCGCGCTGCGGTATGCCGGTGTCAGTCGGCCTGGCTTCGGTGTTCAACAGGCCGTCGAGAGCCAAGGGTTTCTTAGCCATTCAGTATCCCCCTCACGTATTGCCAGATCTCCGCGATTTCAGATGCGGCCTTGTCGTCGCCTGCCTCGGTCACGCCCTGCCCTGTCGCGCTGGTTTCAGCATAGACAACCCTTTGGGCGATGTTCGCAGGAGCCACCCTGCCGTGTTGAGCCAGGATGCGAGCGGTCTCCTCTGTGATCCTTGCTCGCGGCGTCTGGGACATCACGAATGCAAACGGCACCCCTGCCCCGTTCACCGCCGCAATGGTGGTCCCCACGGCTCGCAGATCGTCGGGTGATGGGCGAACCGGGATGAGAACCAGGTCAGCCGCCTCCAGCGTCTCTGTGAGCCACTCAGGGTGAGCCGGCGGGGTGTCGATGATGCACAGGTCGAATTGCCCCTTGGCTCCGTTCAGCGTGGCTCTGAGGTCGTGGGGGGGCGGATCCCGGTCGAGCATAGCGGGCGTGTCTGCTTCCCGGCTCTCCCACCATCCTCGCAGTGAGCCTTGAGGATCGAGATCGAGGCACAGGACGTTTCGCCCATCCTGGGTGGCGGCGACAGATAGATTCCTGGCAAGCGTGCTCTTGCCGGTGCCGCCCTTCTGCGTGGCTATCAGGATTGTTTGCATGGTCTCGCTCTTGCCTGCCTTGGTTCCACGTTACCGCAAATCCGTGAAAGCGCAAATGTGCAGATGCAGACTCACGCTATTGCGTAATTACGTAAATCCGCATATGTGTATAAAAACCGAACGGACGTAGGGTCTTTATACGGCCGAGAGAACTGGGGAACGACATGGCGAAAGCAGAAGAAACGTACTCTTGGGTTGAGGTGGAAAGCTATGTTCCGAGCCGTACCTCGGGACTGCATGGCAAGGTTCACATTCGTCCCTGCGAGGGGCAGGGCTACCCGACCGATCTTCATGTGGAGTGTTCGAAGAAGCTTTCAAAGGATTATCCGGTTGGGACTCGTTTCCGCATCCGAGCCAAGCTGACGGATCGGGAGGGCAGTGGAGATTTCCTCTACAGCTACTTTGGCTGGAAGTTCGAAGTTCTGGATTGAATGACGCCTCCCATGAATTTCGTTACTTACCTCCGTGTCTCGACAGAGCGCCAGGGCCAGAGCGGTCTCGGACTCGAAGCTCAACGTGCTGCTGTGGCAGCCTATGTGCAAGGCCGCGGCCAGGTAGTCGCCGAGTATGTCGAAGTCGAATCCGGCAAGCGTTCCGACAGGCCAGAGCTGGCGAAGGCGTTGGTAGAAGCCAAGAGGGCAGGGGCCGTCCTTCTCATTGCCAAGCTCGACAGGCTCGCCCGCAACGTGGCCTTCATTGCCAACCTTCTGGAAAGCGGTGTCGAGGTCACTGCAGCGGACATGCCGGAGGCTAATCGCTTCGTGTTGCATATCATGGCCGCGGTGGCAGAGCAGGAGGGTAGGGCGATCTCGGAGAGAACCAGGGCGGCTCTGGCGGCTGCGAAAGCTCGGGGCGTCAAACTAGGCTGGGCAATCCCTGAGAGGGCTTCTGAGCAGGCTCAGGCGTCCCGCAAGGGCGTGGCGGCAAACAAGGTGCGGGCGCTGTCCCATGCAGAAAACGTCTTGCCGGTGATTGAGCAGATCGGGGCAGGGGGCGCATCCCTTCGCCAGATAGCGGAAGAGCTGAATTTTCGAGGCGTGAGAACGGCTCGGGGAGGAAAATGGTATGCGTCTACGGTGCGGAACGTACTTAGGACTAGTCGTGGTTCCGAAACACACACCGCCTAGTGGCATTGGGAATGCTATGGTTTATTCCCCACGATCCGAACGGTGGTTCCAGATAGGCCGGGAGCTTACTGAGAAACACTACCCGCGATCCGAAACTCTACGGGCGATCCAAAGTAAAACTGTCGTAACGATGGCGACGATGGCGGCGTTTGCAAACACTGCGCCTCCTCCGCCGAAGATCATTAGCAGCAAACCTACTGGTAGAGCCATCATGCTTAGTGCCCACGCCACGGGGACAACAACATTGAGCAGCCCGAGGATGAGAACCAGGGGAACGAGAATTACTTGCACGGAGATGCCCTCATCTTAGCCATTCAAGAAATACTTGAAAGAAGCCGAGTGTGGCTGCAAGTGCATTAGGTTTAATCGATCATATCGTGTGGCAGCATGTCCCCACCGGTTCCTTCACCAGTGCCGGTCTCCCCTTCAGACGAGGTTCCAGAAGGGTCACCTTCTTGTCCCCGATTGTCAGCTCCCTCATTTCCTTCCCCTACGTTTTCTTGGGATCCTGTTCGGCTTCCTCCTTGGCCATTTTCTCCCGCCACTTCTGCCGCGCCTTTGCGAACTGGCGTTCCCGGTGCAGGAACTCCTCTTCGTAGTGAGATGGCGTTTCGAGGTATTGCGGCGTGTCCTTGCCAGTCTTTGCCAAGCCAGTTCTCCAGTGTCTTGGTGGTTTCGTGGAGTAGCTCAGCATAAGCTCCTCTTCGCTTTTCGTCTGTGGCTGGAATACCCCAACTGGGAATCCCGAACGTCAACAGCCCCTAGAGCGTCAAGGTCGGGCCGAAGATCTGTCCCGGAGTCGCGCTACTTGAGAAGCCTTCAATCGACCGACAGAAGTCACACGAAACAGTGAGAATAGGCGTTTCGAGCAAACCCGACATGAAGGGCGAGGGATCATGAACAGCCGCATCAACTATATCCCTGGAACGGAAGATTTCGGAGTAGACACTGGTAGCTACCGTAGCGGTGGCCTTTGGCACTGCTGGTCCTATTGGGAAGATGGCCAGACTTGGGATACCTATCCGTGGGGAGAGAAGGGTAAATCGTGGTCTACTGTTAGTGATGACTTCCAATCTCACTACCACGGAACCGACGATGCCGAAGTCATCCGTGGATGCGGTGGTTACAACTACTACACGGTAGGACGGCTCGCAGGCGCGGTCTTCGGCCATGGTGGCAACGACACTGTGGTCGGCAAGGAGAACAACGACTACCTTTCTGGCGGCCGCGGCGACGACCTCGTCAAAGGAAAAGATGGCAACGATGAACTGTTCGGTAACCGGGGGCGCGACAAGCTCATTGGTGGGAAGGGAGACGATTATCTCTTCGGCGGTATCGGGCGAGACAAGCTGAAGGGTGGTGACGGGGACGACACCTTGCATGGCAATCTGGGACACGACATCCTGAAGCCCGGCAGTGGTGAAGACTATCTTTGGGGTGGGTCCGGCGCCGATACGTTTGTTTTCCGACCAGGCGACGACGAGAACTCGATCATGGATATCGAGGCCAAGGATATCATTAGCCTGAAAGGCTCGGTCGATGACTACGATATCGACATAGGCCGAGGCTGGATGAGGATAACCGGCCAGAACGTTGAGATCTGGGCTCACGAACAGGTGCTGACGAACGATGCGGGAGAAGTCATCAAGGGTTATGAGATGTCCGAGACCGATTTCTGGAACTGTCTCGAGTTTTTCTAGGGGCTGTTGACGTTCATCTTGGGAGGATGAGTGCCAATCCCTGCCCGCCCTGCCCGGCGTCCGACCTTTGGCCGTTGCAGCTCCTGATACGCGGCCTTTCGGCCTTCGATGTTATTCGCCTCCCGGCCGATCAGGACGCTGACTGTTATGCCCGACAGGTCTACGTGATCGTCTTGTCTATGTGGAACTTGGCGATCTCCTTCAGTGTCATGGTGCGGTTGCCTTTCAGCACTTCCTCCAGTTTCTTGTGCCGATTGAACCAAGTGTTCTCCATTGGATAGAACGTCTTCACATACTCTGTTCCTGGTTCGATCACCGCTATGGCGTTCCTCTTTCGAAAGTCTGACAACTCGACCTCATAGCGGCATTTCTCTCTGTCTCGGACACGAAGTTTTCTAAGCCTTATGTAGCGGGAGTCGATCATCTCGGTTCCGTTGTGTCTTCGTTCTCGAAACTCATTGGCGATCCCGTAGCGCAGTGCGAGGGTCTCATTCGCGTGCCGGCCGATTTGGTACCT
>NZ_JAWDKL010000004.1:0-146816 GCF_032464675.1 Roseobacter sp. HKCCA0434 | reverse complement strand
CGATCCGACTTGTTCGAGCGGCATGTCGCGGGGCGGCGCGGCATGGTCCGCGCGCCCGCCGAGGGGCTGCCGATGCTGGCGGCGGAGCTGGCGGCCTGCGGGATCACCACCGCCTGTCTCGCGCAATACTGGAGCTGGGAGGGTGGGCAGCGCGGGCCGGAAGCGGCGAAGGCGCTGGCGGCGGCGCTTGCCGACCACGCGGGGCCGGTGGACCTGCGGATACAGCTGCGGGTCGAGACGCACATGATCGCCGATTTCAACGCCATCGCGCGTTTCGTGCGGGCGGCGGGCATCGGCTACCTCGTCTTCAACGATCATCTGCCGCACAAGGCGCTGGCGCGCGGCAAGCGGCCCGAGCGGCTGACGGGCGCCGCCTTGCGCGCCGGACGCTCGCCCGAGGCGCATCTGGAACTGATCCGGGCGCTCGCCGCGAACGGGCCGCAGGTGCCGCTGGCGCTCGCCCGGCTGGTGGCGGAGCTGCCGCCGGTGGTGCTTGGCTCGCATGACGACGCGGATGCGCGGATGCGTGAGGGCTATGCCGCGCTGGGCGCCGAGGTGGCGGAGTTCCCGCTATTCGCGCCGGAGGCCGGGCCGGTCGTCATGGGCGCGCCGAACGTGCTGCGCGGCGGCAGTCACGGGCGGGGGCCGGATGCGGCGGCGATGGTGCGGGCGGGGCGCTGCGGCGTGCTCGCATCGGATTATCACTACCCCGCGATGCTGGACGCGGTAAGGCGTCTGGTGGCGGAGGGGATGGCGTTGCCGGAGGCCTGGGATCTGGTTTCGGGCGCGCCCGCGCGGATGCTGGGTCTGGCGGATCGCGGGCACCTCGCCGAGGGGGCGCGCGGGGACGTGGTGCTGCTCGATGCCGGAACGCTGGAGCTGCACGCGACCTTCGCCGCCGGGCAACCGGTCTGGCTGTCGCCGATGATGGCGGGGCGCTTGCTGGCGGCGGGGACGGGGCGCTAGGCTCGATAGCATGGAACGGCGCGCGCATCGCGGAGTGCTCTGGGCGGACCGGCTGCGGCGGGTGCTGCGGGTCTGCGTGCTGTTGAGCACGGTGGCGCTGCTGATCGGGATGACGCGCCAGCCGTGGCTGGCGCCTTATGTCGAGCGGACCGGGGCCGAACTGCGGCTCGCCCTCGACCGCGCGGTGGCGGAGGATCTGTCGGAGGTCTGGCTGGCGGCGGAGGCGGACGCCGCGCTCGACACCGGGGACGCGGATCGGGCCGAGGTGCTGCTGGCGCTGGCGGGGCGGCACGACCGGGCCATGCCACGGGAGGCGGAGCTGCGCGCCCTGCTCGACCCGCCCCCGCGCGAGCGCGCGCTGCAATGTGCCCGCTGCGCCGCGAATTTCGAGAGCTGCCGGGGGCTGGGAGAGATCGCTTCCTGCAACCTGCCGGTGGAGCTGACGCCGATGGGCGACCTCAACGCCCTGCGCCGGGGCGCGGCGGCCTGGTGGGCGGAGGAGGAGGTCGACCGCTTCGACGTGGCGCTGGCCGGTGTCGGGCTGACGGCCACGGGCCTCGCGGTGGCGAGCGGCGGGACCAGCCTGACGGTGAAGGGCGGGGCGGCGCTGATGCGGGTCGCGCGCCGGGCGGGAAGCCTGTCGCCGCGGCTGGTGCGGGTGGTGCTGGCCTCGGCGCGGGAGCCTGCGCGGCTGCGACCTCTCATCAGCGATCTTGCCCGCGTGCGCGGGTCGGTCGGGACGGCGGCGACGCTCGACCTGATGCGGCATGTGGACGATGCGGGCGACGCGGCGCGGCTGGTGCGCGTGACCGATGCGGTCGGCCCGGCGGCGCGGGGGCATTTCGCGGTGCTGGGCAAGGCGCGGGTGTTCCGCGCCATGGTCCGCTTCAGCCGCCCGCTGCTGGCGATGTGGGGCGCGATGGCGGCGCTGGCCGGGCTGGTCGGCGCGATGCTCCTCAACATCGCCATCGGTCGGGTACTGCGGCTCCGGTTGCACGGGCGCGGGTGATCCGGCATCCTGCCTGCCGGCCCTGAAGGAGGCAGCCATGCGCAAGTTCCTCGTCGTGCTCGACGACAGCCCCGAATGCGTCAACGCGATCCGCTTCGCCGCCATGCGGGCGTGCAACACCAGGGGCGGGGTGCAGGTGCTCGCCGTCATCCAGCCCGAGGAGTTCCAGCACTGGCTGGGCGTGGGCGACCTGATGCGCTCCGAGGCGCGGGAGAAGATCGAGGAGAAGTTCGCCTTCTTTGCCGAGAAGATGCGCGAGAACGAGGGCATCGAGCCCGAGCTGGTGGTCCGCGAGGGCGAGACGGCCAAGGAGGTGCTGGCCCAGATCCGCGAGGATCGCGAGATCGGGGTGCTGGTGCTGGCCGCGGGCACGCATGGCGACGGGCCGGGCCCGCTGGTCAGCCAGCTCGCCGGGCGGATGGCCGCGCAGATGCCGGTCCCGGTGACGGTGGTGCCTGGTGCGATGACGCTGGAGGAGATCCGCGCGGTCTGCTGAGGGGTCACGCCCCGATCGCGCAGCCGTGTCGGGGGCGGGCGCAATTCCATGCTATGCTCACGGTCCAGCAATTCAGAGGAGCGTGCCATGCCGACCCGACGCCAGTTCATGGGAACCACCATTGCCGGGGCAGCGCTGTCGCCGCTCGCCGCCGGGTCCGCCGCCGCGCGGGATGACGGTTTCACCTACGAGATCGAGCGGACCGAGACCCAGTGGCGGGAGTTGCTGACCGACGAGGAATACGCCATCCTGCGCGAAGGCGGGACCGAGCGGCCGCATTCCAGCCCGCTGACGACCGACTATCGCGAGGGCACGTTCCACTGCCGGGGCTGCGAGTTGCAGCTCTATTCCTCGCAATGGCGCGAGGAGGTCGACAAGGGCTGGGTGTTCTTCCGCCATGCCGAGCCCAACGCGATGCTGATGGATATCGATGGGCCGGAGGAGGCTTACGGTCAGCCGGAACTGGCGAGCCTCACCAATATCGAGGGGCATTGCCGCCGGTGCGGCAGCCATATCGGGCATATCCTGCTGGTCGAGGGCAAGGTGCTGCACTGCATGAACGGATCGGCCCTGATCTTCCGCCCGACGGAGGCGTAGCGCCTCAGCTCGCCTCCGCCTCTTTCCGGCGTGCGGTTTCTCGGTCGCGCTCGACGATGGCGTCGGAGATGCGGCGCGGCTTGGGGTCGTCCTCGTTGGGCCGCGCGGGCCAGCCCTCGCGCTGTTGCGAGCGGATGCCGTCGGTCTCCTCCGTCTGGTCGTGGAACAGGCTGACGGTGGTGGGGTAGGGCATGTCGATGCCGTTCTCGGCCAGCGCCTTGGCCGACGCTTCGATGACGCGGCCGAAGGTCTGGATCTGGCTGGCGCGGTCGGGCGCCGTCCACCAGCGCAGGCGGATGATGTTGGCGAAATCGCCGATCTCGACCGGGATCGCCTCGGGCGCAGGGTCGGAGAGCACGCCCTCGCAGCCGCTGGCCGCCGCGATCATGATGCGCCGCGCCTCGGCCCAGTCGTCGTTGCAGCCGATGCCGATATCGTATTCCGACCGGCGGCTGTTATAGGCGGTGTTGACCACGACCGCGTCGGTATAGACGTCGGCGTTCGGGATCAGCACGCGCCGCCCGTCATAGGTCTTGATGATCGTCGCGCGGGTCTCGATCCGCTCCACCGTGCCCTCGTGCCCCTTCGAGACGATCTGGTCGCCCACCTCGAAGGGCTGGCGCAGCAGGATCAGAATGCCCGACAGCATGTTCTGCAGGATGTCCTTGAAGGCGAAGCCGATGGCGACGGAACTGACGCCGAGGCCGGAGATCAGGTTGGCGGGCGTGATGTTGGGCGAGATGATGGTGATGGCCAGCATCAGGCCCACGATCACCACCGCCCAGCGGGTCAGCGACGCGCCGACATCGCCCAGGCTCTCGCGCCCGCGGGCGTGGGCGAGCCGCCGGACCGCCCGCCCGGCATAGCGGGCCAGCGCCAGGAAGATCAGGAAGACGATCAGCCCGACGACGAGGTTCGGGATCAGCCGGATGAACCCGTCCAGCCAGGCGTCCAGCCTCTCGAATATCGGCTGCGACGATGCGTCGACCTCGTCCATGTCCATCTCTCCTTGCGCGGTTGTCGGGGAGGTAGCGGCATGGCGGGAATGCTCAACTTGGAATCATTCCAGATATATCTTGAAGAAATCGGTCAGGATGGGCATGTTGAGCCTCAGACGAGGAGTGTGCCCCATGTTCATCCAGACCGAATCCACGCCGAACCCCGCGACGCTGAAATTCCTGCCCGGACAGGCGGTGATGAGCGCGGGGACCGCCGATTTCCCCAGCGCGGAGGCGGCTCAGGCCTCCCCGCTCGCACGCCGCATCTTCGCCGTGGACGGCGTAGCGGGCGTGTTCTTCGGCCCCGATTTCGTGACCGTGACCAAGACCGACGCCGTGATGTGGGAGCATATCAAGCCCGCGATCCTGGGTGCGGTGATGGAGCATTTCCAGTCCGGCGCGCCGGTCATGGAGGGCGAGAGCGGCACGGTCGGCCATGCCGAGCACACGGGCGAGGACGAGGAGATCGTCGGCCAGATCAAGTCGCTGCTCGACACCCGCGTCCGGCCCGCCGTGGCGCAGGATGGCGGCGACATCACCTTCCACGGCTTCGACCGCGGCGTGGTCTACCTGCACATGCAGGGCGCCTGCGCGGGCTGTCCGTCCTCGACCATGACGCTCAAGCACGGGATCGAGAACCTGCTGCGCCATTACATTCCCGAAGTGACCGAGGTGCGCCCTGTCGGTGTCTGACGCCCGCATCCTCGCCTTCGACACGTCGGCCGCGCATTGCGCGGCCGCGTTGATTCAAGGCGGGCGGTTGCTGGCCCAGGCGCGCGAGGAGATGGCGCGTGGGCAGGCGGAACGGCTGATGCCGATGCTGGAGGAGGTCTCGGGCGGATGGCGGGTCGACGCGCTCGCAGTCTGCACGGGGCCGGGCAACTTCACCGGCATCCGCATCGCGGTGGCGGCGGCGCGCGGTCTGGCGCTGGCGAAGGGCATTCCGGCGGTCGGGGTCAGCGTGCTGGAAAGCCTCGCGCCGGTGGAGGGTGCGGCACTGGTCACGGCGGATGCGCGGCAGGGGCGGTTCTACGCCCAGATGTTCCGCGATGGCGCGGCGCAGGCGGAGATCCGGCTGGTGACGCTGGACGAGATCGCGCAAGCCGCGCCGCAGGACTGGCAGGTGATCGGCCACCGGGCCGAGGAGGTCGCGGACCGTCTGGCAGCGCCCTGCTGGCGGGAGGCGGAGGTCGCGGACCTCGCCGCCGTCGCGCGGATCGGAGCGGAGCGGATCGCGGCGGGCGAGGTCACGCGGCCCGCGCCGCTCTACGTGCGCCCGGCGGATGCGGCCCTGCCCTCCGAGCCGCCACCGGTGATCCTGCCGTGACGCCCGAGGCGATGGCGGCACTGCACGCGCGCTGTTTCGACGATGCGCCGCGCCCCTGGAG
This sequence comes from Roseobacter sp. HKCCA0434, assembly GCF_032464675.1. Lineage (NCBI taxonomy): Bacteria > Pseudomonadati > Pseudomonadota > Alphaproteobacteria > Rhodobacterales > Roseobacteraceae > Roseobacter > Roseobacter sp. HKCCA0434. Next base: position 141,362 of record NZ_JAWDKL010000004.1, on the reverse strand, counting down.
TGCGGCGGAATTCGCCGAGTATGTCGCCGACCCCGCCTGCCTGATCGAGACGGCCGACGCGGCGCTGGGCGTCGTGCGCGTCGTCGCGGACGAGGCGGAACTGCTGACCATCTGCGTCGCCCCCGAGGCGCGGCGCGGCGGGCGCGCGGCGGGTCTGCTCGACCGTCTGATCGAGATCGCAAGTTCGCGGGGCGCGACCCGCATGTTCCTCGAAGTCGCCGAGGACAATGCGGCGGCGCGGGCGCTCTACACCCGTGCGGGCTTCACCGACGCGGGCTATCGCAAGAGCTATTACCGCCGCGCCTCCGGCCCCGTCGGCGCGCGCGTCATGGCCCGTCGGCTCTGATGCGTATTTGCAGGAAGCTGAAGCTCACGTCGCGTCGGGGGTGACAGGGCGCGCGCGGGGCCGCAGGGTTCGGGGTCAAAGGAGACGCCTATGCCCCATATCCTCGACCCGCGCGACATCGACTTCCTGCTCTATGACCTGCTCGATCTGGAGGCCACTCTGGAGGCGACGGGCCATGACCGCGGCACGGCGGATGGCATCCTCGCCACGGCGGAGCGGATGGCCGAGGACCTGTTCCAGCCGCACGCGGCCAAGGCCGATGCCGAGGAGCCGCGTTTCGACGGCAAGCGCGTGCACCTGATTCCGGAGACGGAGGTGGCGCTGAAGGCCTATGCCGAGGCGGGCTTCCCGGCGGCAGGCTTCGCCGAGGCCGATGGCGGGATGGGGCTGCCTTACCTCTTATGTCAGGCCGCGGCGGGCTGGTTCACGGCGGCCAATGTCGGGTTCTCGGCCTATCCGTTCCTGGCGCAGGCCGCGGGCAACCTGCTGGCCGAGTACGGGACGGAGGAGCAGAAGGTGCGGTATCTGACCCCCATCGTCGAGGGGCGGGCCTTCGGGACGATGTGCCTGAGCGAACCGCAGGCGGGCTCGTCGCTAGCCGATATCCGCACGCGGGCCGAGCCGCAGGCGGATGGCAGCTATCGCCTGTTCGGCAACAAGATGTGGATCTCGGGCGGGGCGCATGAGATGGGCGAGAACATCGTGCACCTGGTGCTGGCCAAGATCCCCGGCGGCCCGGCTGGGACGAAGGGGATCAGCCTGTTCCTCGTGCCGAAGGTGCTTGAGGATGGCAGCCTCAACGACGTGCGGCTGGCCGGTCTCAACCACAAGATGGGCTATCGCGGCGCCACCAACTGCGCGCTGAATTTCGGCGAGCAGGGCGGCGCCGTCGGCTGGCTGGTGGGCGAGGCGCACCGCGGCCTCGCCGTGATGTTCCACATGATGAACGAGGCGCGGATCGGCGTCGGGCAGGGCGCGGCGGTGCTGGGCGTGACCGGCTACCTGCACGCGGTGGCCTATGCCAAGGACCGCACGCAGGGCCGCGCGCCGGACAATCGCGACCAGTCCACGCCGATGGTGCCGATCATCGAGCATGCGGATGTGCGCCGCCAGTTGATACAGGCGAAATCCTATGCCGAAGGGGCGCTGGCCCTGTGCCTCTACGCCGCGAGCCTGGTGGATCGGGAGCGGGCGGGCGACGAGGCAGCCACTCCGCTGCTCGCCATCCTGACCCCGGTGGTCAAGTCGTGGCCCTCGGAATTCGCGCTGCGCGCCAACGACATCGCGATCCAGATCCACGGCGGCTATGGCTACACGCGCGATTATCCGGTGGAGCGGCTCTACCGCGACAACCGGCTGAACCCGATCCACGAAGGCACGAAGGGCATCCAGGGGATGGACCTGCTGGGCCGCAAGGTGGTGCAGGAGGGCGGCGCGCCCTTGAAGGCGCTGGCGGGGGAGATCGCGGCGACGCTGGGCGCGGCGGGAGAGTTCGCCGAGGAACGCGACCAGCTCGCTGCCCTGCTCGACCGGGTGGGGCGGGTGACGGCGGGGATGGCCGCTGAGGCGGTGGCCGATCCCAAGGCGTATCTGGCGAACGCGACGATCTATCTCGACATGCTGGGCCACGTGGTGGTGGCGTGGATGTGGCTGCGGCAGGCGATCGCGGTCGAGGGCCACGCGGATGCCGATTTCGCGTCGGGCAAGCGCGCGGCCATGCGCTATTTTTTCCGCTACGAGCTGCCCGCGACCGGCCCGCAGCTCGACTTGCTGGAGGCGATGGACCGCACCTGCCTCGATGCGGAGGCGGAGTGGTTCTGACGCGCGCGTCCGTGCGCTCTTGACCGGGGCGGTGCGGCGGGCCAAGTCGCAGGGCATGACACAGACCCTTCCCGACCTGACCGCCGCGCTGATCGAGGCGGCCCGCCGCGCGGGCGCCGATGCCGCCGATGCCGTCGCCGTCGCAGACGAGACGCTGTCCATCGAGGTGCGCGGCGGCGCGCTGGAACATGCCGAACGCGCGGAGGGGATGGAGATCGGCCTGCGCGTCTTCGTCGGCAACCGCGTGGCGAGCGTGCAGTCTTCCGACACGCGGGCCGAGATGATCGCGACGCTGGCCGAGCGCGCGGTGGCGATGGCGCGGATCGCGCCTGCCGATCCCTGGGCGGGGCTCGCCGACCCGGACCAGCTGGCGCGCGATACGGATGCCGCCGCACTCGATCTGGTGGATCCGACCCGGCCCGAGCCTGCGGCGTTGGAGGAGGTGGCGCTGGCCGCGGAGGAGGCCGCGCTCGCCGTTCAGGGCGTGACCCAGATGCAGGCGGCGGGGGCGGGCTGGTCGCACCGGCGCAGTCACATCGAAGGCACGAATGGTCTGTCGGTCAGCGGCGAGCGGACCGGCTGGTCCACCTCCGCCGTCGCCATCTCGGGCAGTGGGCTGGGGATGGAGCGGGACTATTTCGGCGACGCCCGCACCCACCGTGCGGACCTTACGTCGGCGGAGGAGATCGGCCGCATCGCGGGCCGGCGCGCCGTCGACCGATCGGGCGCGATCAAGCCGCCCACGGGCCGTTTCCCAGTCATCTACGACGAGCGCATATCGGCCGGGCTGATCGGCCACCTGCTCGCCGCCGCCAGCGGCGCGGCGGTCGCGCGCGGGGCGAGCTGGCTGAAGGATGCGCGCGGCGAGGCAGTCCTGCCCGACGGGCTCGACCTTATCGAGCAGCCGCACCGGCCCCGCGCCTCCGGCTCACGCGTCGTGGATGCGGAGGGGTTGGCGACGCGCGAGCGCGCCATCGTGCGGGGCGGCGTCTTGCAAGGCTGGACGATGGACCTCGCCACCGCGCGGCAGCTCGACGAGGTGCCGACGGCGAGTGCCGGGCGCGGCGTCTCCGGCGGGCCCTCGCCGGTCGTGGGCAATGTCGCGCTGACCCAAGGGACGCATTCCAAGCAGGAGCTGCTGGCGCAGATGGGGACGGGGCTGCTCGTCACCTCGCTGATCGGCTCCTCGATCAACCCCAATACCGGCGACTATTCGCGCGGGGCCTCGGGCTTCTGGATCGAGAACGGGGAGATCGTGCGCCCGGTGAACGAATGCACGCTGGCGGGCAACCTGCGCGACATGCTGCGCGGGATCGTGCCCGCGAACGACGCGCGCACCCATCTGAGCCGCGTGGTGCCGAGCCTGCTGGTCGAAGGGCTGACGATTGCCGGGGCTTGAGGCCGACCTGACGCTGCTGCGCGACGTGGTGGCGGAGGCGGCGGAGCTGGCGCTCGGCCATTTCGGCAACAGGCCGAAGGTCTGGCAGAAGGAGGGCGGCCTCGGCCCCGTGACGGAAGCCGATCTGGCCGTGGACAAGCTGCTGCGAAAGCGTCTGCTGGCGGCGCGCCCCGATCACGGCTGGCTGTCGGAGGAAACCACCGACGATCCCGTGCGGCTGTCGCATCGGCGCTGCTTCGTCGTCGATCCGATCGACGGGACGACGAGCTTCATCAAGGGAAAGCCCGGCTGGGCGATCTCGGTCGGGCTGGTCGAGGACGGGGTGCCCGTGGCGGGCGTGATCGCTCAGCCCGTGACGAAGACGGAGTTTACCGCCGCCTTGGGGCACGGCGCGTGGCGCAACGGCGAACGGCTGGCTCCAGATTGGCCGCTGGAGGGGGCGAGCCTCGCCATCCCGCGCCCGCAGCTCGACGCGGTGAACTGGCCGGGCGGCGTCCCGGTCGAGCCGGTGGTGCATGGCGGCGCGCTGGCGCTGCGGCTCGCGCGGCTGGCGGTGGGCGACATCGCGGGCACCGTCACCTTCCGCCGCGTCTGGGAATGGGACATCGCCGCGGGGGCCGTGCTGGCGGCGGAGGCGGGCGCGCGGCTGACCGACCGGCACGGCGCCGCGCTCAGGTTCAACTCCCCACCCGGCGCGCTCGACGGGCTGGTGGCGGCCGGGCCGGTGATGCACGATCGCCTGATGGCCCGCATCGCGCCGGGCGATTCTTGACCTCCGCCCGCCGGTGACTAGGGTGCGCGGCAGTTTGACCCCGAAAGGACCGGCCATGACCCAACGACTTCACCTCGTCTTCGGCGGAGAGCTGGTGGACACGCAGCGTACCGAGTTCGCCGACACGGCCCAGATCGACGTCGTGGGCATCTTCCCCGACTACAAGTCCGCCTACGAGGCGTGGAAGGATGCCGCCCACCGCACCGTGGACGAGGCGCAGACCCGCTATTTCATCGCGCATTTGCACCGGCTGCGCGACGAGGAGACGCCCGCCTCCCCCACCGAAGAGCTGGGCTGAGGGCGGCGCGGTGGCGCGCCCGCTGCGACGTTGGTGGAAACGGCGCGGCTACGCGCTGGGCGGGCGGCTGGCCTATTACTACCTGCGCTTCGTCTGGGCGACGGCGCGGGTTGAGTTCACGGGCGACGCGGATATCCGGGCGCTGGCCCGTTCCGGCGACGCGCGCTTCGTGCTCGCGCTGTGGCACGGGCGGGTCGCGGGCGCGACGCGCATCGTCAAGGACGGCGTGCCGATCATCGGCATCGCCTCGCGCTCCGGCGACGGGGCCTTCGCCGCCGCGTTCCTGGAGCCGATGGGGGTGGAGCTGATCCGCGGAAGCTCCGCCAACCCGCGCAAGCCCAGGAAGGACAAGGGCGGGGCCGCGGCGATGGCCGCGGCCCTCGGCGTGTTCCGCAAGCGCGCGGCTGGCATCGTCACCCTGACCCCCGACGGCCCGACCGGACCGCGCGGGCGCTGCAAGCACGGCGTCGCCGTCATCGCGGCGCGGGCTGGCGTCCCGGTGGTGCCGCTGAGCTTCTCCGCCCGGCGGGCTTGGCAGCTCGACAGCTGGGACCGGGCTCTGATCCCGCTGCCCTTCACCCGCGTATCGGTGATGTGGGGCAGCCCCGTCGCGCCCCCTGCCGAAACAGGTGATCCAGAGGCGGTCGAACGCTTTCGCCTATCCATCGAGACGGCGTTGAACGATCTGACGACCCGCAACGATGTCGAGGCGGGCCGACCCGATCCCTGGGCACCGGCGGCGGAGGCGGCGTGATGCCCGCGCTCTCCTCCGGTCTCTACGGTCTGTTCTCGCGCTTCGGGGGCGGCTACGGGCAGCGCCTGCTCGCCCGCCGCGTCGCCGAGGGCAAGGAGGATCCGGCCCGCCTCGACGAGCGTCTGGGCCATGCCTCCGTCGAACGGCCCGAGGGGCCGCTGATCTGGTTTCACGCAGCGTCGGTGGGCGAGTCGCTGTCGCTGCTCGACCTTCTCAGCCGCATCCGGGCGGGCTGGCCCGAGATCGCGATCCTCGTGACCACCGGCACCGTGACCTCCGCCGACCTGATGCGGCAAAGGCTGCCCGAGGGCGTGCTGCACCAGTACTACCCGCTCGATTTCCGCGCGGCGGTGGACCGGTTCCTCGATCACTGGCGGCCCGACCTCGTGCTCTGGACCGAGAGCGAGCTGTGGCCGACCATGTTGCGCCGCCTGCACCAGCGATCCATCCCGGCGCTGCTCATCAATGCCCGCATGTCGGAAAAGTCGGCGACCCGCTGGCGCTGGGCGCCGGGTCTGGTGCGCGCGACCTTGCGCCGGTTCGACCTGATCCTCGCGCAGGATTCGGACAGCCGGTCGCGGATGATCGCGCTCGGCGCGCCCGAGGGATCGACCGAGGTATCCGGTTCGCTCAAGGACAGCGCGACACCGCTGCCCCATGACGAAGCGGCGCGGCGCGACCTTGCCGGACGCATCGCGGGGCGTCCCGTCTGGTGCGCGGCGTCCACCCATCCGGGCGAGGAAGAGATCGTGGTCGAGGCGCACCGGCTGGCGCGCAAGGCCGCGCCGGGCCTGATGCTGATCCTCGTGCCGCGCCATCCCGATCGCGGACCGGGCATCGCCGTCGATCTCAAGGCCGATGACTGGCGGGTCGGTCTGCGCAGCGCCGGAGACCGGCTCGACGAGCATCAGGAGATCTACGTCGCCGACACGCTGGGCGAGCTAGGGCTGTGGTACCGGCTGTGCCCGGTGTCGCTGGTCGCGGGCTCGCTGCTGCCCATCGGCGGGCACAACCCGTTCGAGCCGGCGGCGCTCGGCTCCGCCATCATCCACGGACCGCATGTCGACAATTTCCGCGATGCCTACGCGCAACTGTCGTCCGCAGAGGCGGCGGTCGAGGTCGCGGGCGCCGCGGACCTCGCCGCCGCGGTGGCGGATCTGGTGCGGCCCGATCGCGCGGCGGCGCTCGCCACGGCAGCCTGGGACCTGTCCTCGGCGGGGGCGGGCACGCTCGACATCGTGTTGGAGCGTCTCGGGCCGCGGCTCGACGCGGTCGCGGGCCGGTGAAGGCGCCGGGGTTCTGGTATCGCGAGCCGGGCCTCGGTGCCGCGTTGCTCTCCCCGCTCTCGGCGCTCTGGGCGATCGGGGCGCGCAGGCGGGCGGCGCGGCCCTGTCAGAGGGTGCCGATCCCCGTGATCTGTGTCGGCAACCTGACGGTTGGGGGCACCGGCAAGAGCCCGACGGTCATGGCCCTGGTCGAGATGTGCCGCGCCCGCGGGGTGGAGCCGCACATCCTGTCGCGCGGTTATGGCGGCAGCGTGGCGGGCCCGGTCGCGGTGACGGCACAGATGACGGCCGACGAGGTCGGGGACGAGCCGGTCATGCTGCGCGATTTCGCCCAAGTCTGGGTGGCGCGCGACCGGCTGGCGGGCGCACAAGCGGCGGCGGAGGAGGGGGCTCAGACGCTGATCCTCGATGACGGCTTCCAGGATCCCAGCCTCTGCAAGGACTTGTCGATCCTCGTCGTCGATGCCGAGACCGGCTTCGGCAACGGGCGCCTGCTGCCTGCGGGCCCTTTGCGCGAACGCGTCGCGGACGGCGTCGCGCGTGCCGACCTTGCGCTGATGATCGGGCAGGGCGACGGCCCGAGCCTGCCCTTGCCGACCGCGCGGGGGCGAATCGAGCCCTTGCGCACCGGCATGCCCTGGGCGGGGCTGCCGGTGGTCGCCTTCGCCGGGATCGGGCGGCCCGAAAAGGTGTTCGCGACGCTGCGCGGGCTTGGTGTCGATCTGAAAGCCGCGCATGGCTTCGGCGATCACGCCCCCTACACGCCCGCGATCCTGTCGCGGCTGGAGGCGGAGGCGAGGCGCCACGGCGCGCAGCTGGTGACGACCGAAAAGGACGCCGCGCGCCTGCCTGCCGACTTTCGCGCGAAGGTCTTGCCGCTGGCGGTGCGGCTGCACCTGCACGACGGCACGGCGCTTGAGACGGCGCTCGACCGAGTGCTCGCCCCGTCCTGATAGCGGAGACGAAAAAGGGCGGACCGCGCACGGCCCGCCCTCAAATCAACCTTGGAGACTGATCAGCCGGCGTTCGGCAGATCCGCGATCAACTGGTCGAGATTGCCGCCGCGCCGGTCGAGCATGTTGCCGATGGCCGAGCGCTCTGAGGTCAGCAGGCTCACGCCCTCGGCCACGATATCGACCAGCAGCGGGCGGCCGGACCGGTCCGAGAACTGCCACTGAACCGCGATCGGGGCACCGCCCGCGCGCGACACGGTGGAGTCGACCACAATCCCGCGATCGCCCAGGTCCCGCGCGCCGCCCACGGCGATCTGCGCGCCCTGGTAGTCGCTGAACTGCGAGCCGTACTTGTTCGACACGTAGGTCCGGAAAGCCTGCGTGAAGGCCGCCTGCTGCGCGGGCGTGGCGGAGCGCCAGTTGACGCCGAGCACGTAGCGCCCGATTGCGTTCATGTCCGCATAGCGGTCCATCGTCGTGCGGAACGAAGCCTGCTTGCTCGAAAGCGACGCGCCGCTCTGGATGTAGCCCTGCACTTCCTGGACGATGGTGTTCGTCAGGCTGGTCGCCTCCTGCGTGGTCAGCGCGGCGGCGCTGAGCGGCATGGCGGCGATGGCGGTGGCCAGCAGGGCGGCACGGGTTTTACTCAACACGGACATGGGGGTTACCTCTCTCTCGATGCCGTCACTCGGCATATATGTCCACGAACCCCTCGGTGCCGCCTTCCGTTCCGTTCACGAATGCGCGACGGTTCTGGATGTAGACATCTCGCAACGCGACGTAGCTGTCCTCGCTCTCGTAGAGGATCGCGTCGAGCGTTCCGCCCAGCTCGTCTCGCGTGTCCACGATGTCCGTCGTGGTGCCCGCGACCAGCACGTCCGTGGCAGTGTCCGAGTCGATCAGGGCGAGCGGGTTGGTCACGATGTCGACCACGGTGCCCACCGCGTCGCGCGTGGTGGACGGGCCCAGCAGCGGCAGTTCGACATAGGGGCCTTCCTGCACGCCGTAGACGGCCAGCGTCTGACCGAAATCGGCGGGCACCCGCTCGATCGCGTTGTCGCCCGCCACGTCGAGGAAGCCGCCCAGACCCAGCGTGCTGTTCATCAGGAACCGTCCCAGATTGCGCGAGAACCCGTCCCCGTCGCCCTGCAACGCGTTGTTGACCATGTCGCCGGGCAGCGAGAGATTGGAGACGAAGTTCTCGATCCCGCGCTCCATCGGTTCGGGCACGATGGCGCCGTAGGCTTGCGAGGCGGGCCGGATCAGCGCCACGTCGATGCCGGTGTTGAACGTGTGCACGACCCGGTTCGCGGGCTCGTAGGGGTCGGCGATCAGCGCGGTCTCATCGGCGGTTCCCGCACAGGCGGAGACGGTAAGGGCAAGCGGCAGGGCAGCGATCCGGAGGGCACGGGACATGGTTCGCCTTTCATTTACGATTGGGACTTATGCAGGACGGACGGTGCCGCGGCGCATCGCTTTCGCAGGCTCCAACTCGATGTTATAGCGATTCTGCACGAAAGAGAAATGCGGCCACCCTCAAAAAGACCATAATATCCGGGCATGTGGCTGCGAGACGTTCCGATCTCGGACAGGAGACGATATGGCGGCAAAGACACCCGGCGGGCGTGAGGAGTTGCGCGGCGTGCTGCGTCGCAGCCGCGGACTGTTCCGCATCGTGCTGCTGTTCAGCATCTTCGCCAACATTCTGGTCCTGACCGGGCCGCTGTTCATGCTGCAGGTCTACGACCGCGTGCTGTCGAGCCGGTCGGAGGCGACGCTGGTCGCGCTCTTCGCGCTCGTCGCGGTGCTCTATGCCATCATGGGCGTGCTCGACTACGCGCGGGGCCGGATCCTCGGCCGGGTCGGGGCGCGGTTCCAGTCGATGCTCGACCGCCGGGTGTTCGACGCGGTTCTGCGCCGCTCGGTCGATCCGAACTTCCGCAATCGCCCCGCGACGGGTCTGCGCGATCTGGAGGCGATCCAGCGGCTGCTGTCCTCGCCTGCACTCTTCGCCTTCTACGACCTGCCGTGGACGCCGATCTTCCTGGCCGCGATCTTCATCTTCCATCCCCTGCTGGGCTGGATGGCGGTGGCGGGCGGATCCGTGCTCATTATCGCCACCGTGCTCAACCAGATGCTGTCGAAGGGTGCGCAGCGCGAGGGGCATCAGGCCAACGCCGCGGCGGAGAACTTCGCCGAATCCGTGCGCCGAGATGCGGAGGTGATCCAGAGCCTCGGGATGCGCGACGCGGTGCTCGGGCGCTGGCGGCAGCAGCGCGACACCGCGCTCGACCACACGATCCGCGCGGCGGACGTGTCGGGCAGTTTCTCGACCTTCTCGAAGACCTGGCGCTTCTTCCTGCAGTCGGGGATGCTGGCGCTCGCCGCCTATCTGGTGCTGCAGGGGCAGCTGACGCCCGGCGCGATGATCGCGGGCTCGATCCTGCTGGGCCGCGCGCTCGCCCCGATCGAGCAGGCCATCGCGCAATGGTCGCTGGTGCAGCGCGCACGGCAGGGCTGGACCTCGCTGGAGGAATTGCTGGAGGCGACCCCGCAGGAGGAGGAGAAGACCGAGTTGCCGCGCCCCAAGGCGATGCTGGACGTCAACGGCCTTGCCGTCGTCCCTCCGGGCGAGAAGACGCCGACCCTGCGCAACGTCTCGTTCCGCGTCGGGCCGGGCATGGCGCTGGGCGTGATCGGGCAGAGCGCGTCGGGCAAGTCGACGCTGGCACGCGCCATCACCGGCATCTGGCCCGCCATCCAGGGCAAGGTGCGGCTCGACGGGGCGGCGCTCGACCAGTTCGACCACGCGACTTTGGGTAAGCATATCGGCTACCTGCCGCAGGACGTGTCGCTGTTCGACGCCAGCGTCGCGGACAACATCGCCCGCCTGTCGGCAGAACCCGACCCCAAGGCCATCGTCGAGGCGGCCAAGAAGGCTGGCGCGCACGAGATGATCCTCAAGCTGCCCGAAGGCTACGACACCCGGATCCAGTCCGGCGGCTCGCGCCTCTCGGGCGGCCAGCGGCAGCGGCTGGGCCTCGCCCGCGCGATGTACGGCAACCCGGTGCTGCTGGTGCTGGACGAGCCGAACGCCAATCTCGACAACGAAGGCTCGACCGCGCTCAACGCGGCGATCGAGCAGACCAAGAAGGACGGCGGCGCCGTCATCATCATGGCGCACCGCCCCGCGGCCATCGCGCAATGCGACCTGCTGCTGGTGATGGAGAACGGCACGGTCAAGGATTTCGGGAAGCGCGACGACGTGCTGCGCAAGAACGTGAAGAACCACGAGCAACTGGCCAAGACGACCGCGACGCCGCAGGTCGCCGCCGCACCCAAGGTCGCGATGGTGGAGGGCAAGTCGTGAGCGAACAGACGAAATGGAGCGCGGGGCGCCCAATCTTCCTGGGGTTGGTGGCGCTGCTGGTGCTGACGGGTGGCGTGTTCACCTGGTCGGTCGTCACCACCATCGCGGGCGCGGTCATCGCCTCGGGCCAGCTGGAGGTCGAGTCGAACCGGCAGATCGTCCAGCACCCCGAGGGCGGCGTCGTTGGCGCGATCTATGCCGACGATGGCGACATGGTCGCGGCGGGCGACGTGCTGATCCGGCTCGACGACACGATGCTGCGCTCCGAACTCGCCATCATCGAAAGCCAGTATTACGAGCTGATCGCCCGCCGCGGGCGGCTCAGGGCCGAAAGCGAGGGCAGCGATGTCATCCGCTTCGACGACGACCTGCTGCAGATCGCGGCGGCGAACGAGGACGTGGCCGAGCTGATCGGCGGGCAGATCCGGCTCTTCAACGCGCGCATCGTCTCCAACGACCAGCAGATCAGCCAGCTGGAGGAACAGCAGACCCAGATCGAGGAGCTGATCGCCGGCCGCACAGCGCAGGTCGACGCGCTGGGCGAGCAGCTGGAACTGATCGCGGGCGAGCTTGAGGACCAGCAGAGCCTGCTCGACCGCGGCCTTGCACAGGCCAGCCGCGTGCTCGCCCTGCGGCGCGAGGAATCGGCGCTGCGCGGCGAACAGGCCGCCCTGACCGCCAGCATCGCCGAGTCGCGCGGTCGCATCGCGGAATTGGAGATCCAGAAGATCCAGCTGCAGAACGTCCGGCAGGAGGAGGCGATCACCACCCTGCGCGACATGCAGTTCCGCGAGAACGAGCTGCGCGAGCGGCGGCTCTCGACCCTCGAAACCCTCTCGCGGCTGGAGATCCGCGCCCCGGTGGACGGGATCGTCTACGGGCGCACGGTCCATGCCCTGCGCTCGGTCATCCGGCCTGCCGACCCGGTCATGTTCATCGTGCCGCAGGACAGCCCGCTGGTCATCACCAGCCGGATCGAGACCATCAATATCGACCAGGTCCAGGTCGGGCAGGAGGCCGTGCTGCGCTTCGCCGCCTTCGACCAGCGCACCACGCCCGAGCTCTACGGCGTCGTCACCCGCATCTCGGCGGACGTGCTGACCGACGAGGCGACGGGCCTGAACTTCTACGAGGCGCAAATCCTGCCCTATGATGGCGAGATCGAGAAGCTGGCGGGCCTCGAACTGGTGCCCGGCATGCCGGTCGACGCCTTCATCCAGACCGGCGAACGCTCGCCCCTGACCTTCCTGACCAAGCCGTTGACCGACTATTTCACGAAGGCGTTTCGCGAGACCTGATCCTGTACTAGCCTCGCGCCGAATCGAAGCGGGAGGAGAGCGCGATGTCCGTCGAGGATCGTTTGAAGGAATTGGGGATCGAGCTGCCGGAGGCCGCGGCCCCCGCCGCGAACTACGTGCCGACGGTGCGCACGGGCAACCTGCTCTACGTCTCGGGTCAGGTGCCGCAGCGGGACGGCGTGCTGGTCAAGGGCCAGTGCGGCAACGGCATGTCGGTCGAGGATGCCGCTGCAGCAGCACGGCTCTGCGGCCTGTCGCTGATCGCGCAGGTCAAGCGCGCGGCGGGCGATCTCGACGCGGTGCGGGTGGTCAAGCTCAACGGCTTCGTCAACGCGACCGGCGATTTCGGCGATCATCCGGCGGTGATCAACGGCGCGTCCGACCTGATGGTCGAGGTGTTCGGCGACAAGGGGCGGCACGCCCGCTCCGCCGTCGGCTCCTCCTCGCTGCCCTTCGGCGTGGCGGTCGAGGTCGAAGGCATCTTCGAGATCGGATGAGCCTCTCCGACACCTTCTTCGCCCGGCCCGTCGCGCATCGCGCGCTGCATGATGCGACCAGGCCCGAGAACACGCTGGCCGCGATCCGGGCCGCGATGGACGCGGGCTATGGCATCGAGGTGGACGTGCAGCCCGCCGCCGACGGCACGCCCATGGTGTTCCACGACTACGCGCTCGACCGCCTGACCGGGCAGGAGGGCTGGGTGCGCGAGCAGCCGGTCGAGACGCTGGGCGACCTGCGGGTGAAGGGGACCGGGGAGCGGGTGCCGACGCTCGCGCAGGTGCTCGACACCATCGGGGGTGCCGTGCCGCTGATCGTCGAGATCAAGGATCAGGACGGCGCGCTCGGGCCCGCGGTGGGCGCGCTGGAAAAGGCGGTGGCGGACGTGCTGGCGGGCTATGCCGGCCCGGTCGCTGTGATGAGCTTCAACCCCAACTCCGTCCGCGTCTTCGGAGGTCACGCGCCGGACATCCCGCGCGGCCTGGTGACGGATGCGTTCACCGAGGAAGATTGGCCGATGGTTCCCGCCCCGCGCCGCGCAAAACTCGCCAGCTTGCGCGAGGTCGCGGCGTCGGGCGCGCAGTTCATCAGTCACAATGTCCGCCATCTCGACATGGTGGAGGTAGAGAAGGTCAAGCGCGGCGGACTGACCGTGCTGTGCTGGACCGTGCGCAGTGCAGAGCAGGCGGACCGGGCCCGCCGCATCGCCGACCAGATCACCTTCGAAGGCTTCACCCCGGTTGAATGACGCCCCGGCGGCCCCAAGTCAGGACCTGTGACCGGGGACGCCACCATGCAGGACAGGATCGAGATCACCGTGCTGACCGCGCTCGACCAGATCGAGGCGGGCGCGTGGGATGCCTGCGCCGCGCCCGAAGCGGGCCGCCCGCGCGATCCATTCACCACGCATCGCTTCCTGTCGGCGCTGGAACGCTCGGGATCGGTGGGGGAGGGGACGGGCTGGGTGCCGCGTCACCTCGTCGCGCGCGCGGATGGCGAGGTCGTCGCGGTCATGCCGCTCTACGCCAAGGGGCACAGCCAGGGCGAATACATCTTCGACCACAACTGGGCCCATGCCTATGAACGCGCGGGCGGGCGCTACTACCCGAAACTCCAGGGCGCCGTGCCCTTCACCCCCGCCACCGGGCGGCGCTTCCTGACCTTGCCGGGGCGCGAGGCGCAGGGCCGCGCAGCACTGATGCAGGGCCTCGTGCAGCTGGCGTCCGAGAATGAGCTGTCCTCCGCCCATGTCACCTTCTGCACCGAGGCGGAATGGCAGGCGGGCGGCGAGGCGGGCCTGCTGCAACGCACCGGCCAGCAATTCCACTGGGTCGATCGCGACTATGCCGATTTCGACGCCTTCCTCGCCGACCTCAGCTCGCGCAAGCGCAAGACGATCCGCAAGGAACGGCGCACGGCGCAGGATTTCGGCGGCACCATCCATCTGCTGACCGGCGACGCGATCCGGCCCGAGCACTGGGACGCGTTCTGGCGGTTCTACCAGGACACCGGCGCGCGCAAATGGGGATCCCCCTACCTCACGCGCGCCTTCTTCGAGGAGGCGCAGGCGACCCTGCGCGACGACATCCTCCTGGTGATGTGCGAACGCGAGGCGGCTTGGGTCGCCGGGGCGATGAACCTGATCGGAGACGACACGCTCTACGGTCGCTACTGGGGCTGCATCGAGGACCACCCCTGCCTGCATTTCGAGGTCTGCTACTATCAGGCGATCGACTGGGCTCTCGCGAACGGCCTGACCCGCGTCGAGGCCGGCGCGCAAGGGGAGCACAAGCTGGCGCGTGGCTACCTGCCGGTGCCGACCTATTCGCTGCACTGGATCGCCGATCCCGGTTTTCGAAGTGCTGTCGAAAGCTATCTGGAACAGGAACGCGCCGCGGTGGACGAAGAGATCGAGATCCTCACCGATTACGGCCCGTTCCGCAAAGTGACGGGAGAGGACTGATGGTCGAGAAACTGGATGCGCAGGCGGTCGAGGCGGGGCTGGCCGAACTGGACGGGTGGGAGATCGCGCGCGATGGCGCCGCGATCGCCAAGACCTACAAGTTCAAGGATTTCACCCGCGCCTTCGGCTGGATGACAACCGCCGCGATCCTGGCGGAAAAGGCCGATCACCATCCCGAATGGTTCAACGTCTACAACCGGGTCGAGGTCACGCTGACCACCCATGACGCGGACGGGCTGTCGCAGCGCGACATGGACCTCGCCCGCGCCTTCGACGGCATCTGAGCGCACCCCGACGCTTGCCGGGGCGCGCGCCCCCGTCACATCGCGTCGAGCAGCGCCTCGCCGGCGCTCAGCTCGCAGGTGCCGGGGCTGTCCTCGACATTCAGTTCCTCGACCACGCCGTCCTTCACCAGCATCGCGTAGCGTTGCGAGCGGGCGATCAGCCCGGCGGGCGGTGCAGTGAAATCCATGCCGATCGCCTTGGTGAACTGCGATTCGGGGTCCGACAGCACGGTGATCCCCGCCCCCGGCGCGCCGGTCGCATCGGCCCAGGCCTTCATCACGAACGGATCGTTGACGGAGACGCAGGCGATCTCGTCCACGCCCTTGTCGCGCAGCTTGTCCGCCGTGCGCACGAAGCTGGGCATATGCGCCGAGGTGCAGGTCGGGGTGAAGGCCCCCGGCACGGCGAACAGGGCGACCGTGCGCCCCTTCAGCATCTCCGCTGCCTGGACGGGCGCGGGCCCCTCGGCCCCGAGCGTCAGGAAGGTGGCGTCGGGAAGCCGGTCTCCTTTGGCGATTGTCATGTCGTTTGGCCCCTTTCGGTCAGGTGTCGTTGCGTGGCAGTAACCTAGGCACGAAACCGGAGGAGGGCGAGAGATGAAGCATGTCGTGATCGGCGCGGGCCAGGCGGGGGCGGCCCTGGTGGCGAAACTGCGCAGCCTCGACGCGGAGGCCGAGATCACCCTGCTGGGCTCCGAGCCCGTCCCTCCCTACCAGCGCCCGCCGCTGTCCAAGAAATACCTGATGGGCGAGATGGAGCTGGAACGGCTCTACCTGCGGCCCGCCCGCTTCTACGAGGAGCAGCGCATCGACCTGCGCACGAGCGCGACCGTCGCGCGCATCGACCGCGACGCGCAGGAGGTGGAGTTGGAAGGCGGCGAGCGGCTGCCCTACGACCGGCTCGCCCTCACCACCGGCTCGCGCCCCCGTCTGCTGCCTGCCGGGATCGGTGGCGATCTGGGCCGCGTCTACCCGGTGCGCAGCCTCGAACATATCGACGCGATGGTGCACGAGTTTGCCGAAGGCGCGCGCTGCCTGATCGTCGGCGGCGGCTATATCGGGCTGGAGGCGGCGGCGGTCGCGGCCTCGCGCGGGCTGAAGGTCACGCTGGTCGAGGCGATGGACCGCATCCTGCAACGCGTCGCGTCGGTGGAAACCTCCAACTACTTCCGCACCCTGCACCAGGGCCACGGCGTCGAGATCCGCGAGGGCACCGGCCTCGTCCGCCTGACGGGCGAGGGCGACGTGACGGGGGCCGATCTGTCGGATGGTAGCACGCTCGACGTCGATTTCGTGCTGGTCGGCATCGGCATCCTGCCCGAGGACGATCTGGCCGCGGCCGCCGGGCTGACGATCGAGAACGGCATCGCCGTGGACGCGCAGTGCCGCACCTCGGATCCCGCAATCTTTGCCGCCGGGGACTGCGCGTCCTTCCCCTGGCAGGAGGGCGCGCGCATCCGCCTCGAATCGGTGCCCAACGCCATCGACCAGGCGGAGGTCGCGGCGGCGAACATGGCCGGGGGCGAGGAGGACTACGTCGCCGTCCCGTGGTTCTGGTCCGACCAGTTCGACGTGAAGCTGCAGATCGCCGGGCTCAACACCGGGCACGACCGCACCGTTCTGCGCCCCGGCGCCCGGCCCGGCGCGCAATCGGTCTGGTATTATCGCGGCGATCGGCTGGTCGCGCTCGACGCGATGAACGAGCCTCGCGCCTACATGATCGGCAAGCGGCTGATCGACGCGGGGCGGTCCATTCCGCCCGAGACGGCTGCGGACGCGAACGCGGACCTCAAGGCGCTGCTCTAGGCGCTGCCGCCCACGGTCAGCCCGCCGATCATCAGCGTGGGCTGACCGACGCCGACCGGCACCCACTGGCCCGCCTTGCCGCAATTGCCCATGCCTGGATCGAGGCTCGCATCGTTGCCGATGGCCCGGATGTGCTTGAGCGCGGTCGCCCCGTCGCCGATCAGCGTCGCGCCCTTGACCGGCGCGCCGACCTTTCCGCCCTCGACGCGGTAGGCCTCGGTGCAGGAGAAGACGAACTTGCCGTTGGTAATGTCGACCTGCCCTCCGCCGAAGCCGACGGCATAGATCCCGTCCTGCAATCCGGCGAGGATATCCGCAGGCGCGCTGTCGCCGCCCGGCATGAAGGTGTTGGTCATGCGCGGCATCGGCGCGTGCTCGAAACCCTGCCGCCGTCCGTTGCCCGTCGGCTCGACCCCCATCAGGCGCGCGTTCTGCCGATCCTGCATGTAGCCGACCAGCACCCCGTCCTCGATCAGCACGTTGCGGGCCGAGGGCGTGCCCTCGTCGTCGATGGTGATCGAGCCGCGCCGATCGGGGATGGTCCCGTCGTCGATGACCGTCACGCCCTTCGCCGCGACCTGTTGCCCCATCAGACCCGCGAAGGCGGAGGTGGATTTGCGGTTGAAATCCCCCTCCAGCCCGTGACCCACCGCCTCGTGCAGCAGGATGCCCGGCCAGCCGGGGCCGAGCACGATGTCCATGACGCCCGCAGGCGCGGGCACCGCGTCGAGATTGACGAGGGCGATGCGCAGCGCCTCCTCGGCCACGGGCTTCCAGTACGCAGCGTCGAGCAGACCCGCCAGCCCGAACCGGCCGCCGCCGCCCGCGCTCGCGGACTCGCGCCGCCCGTCCCGCTCCACGATGACCGAGATGTTGAGCCGCGCCATCGGCCGCACATCCGTGTAGCGCGCGCCGGTCGCGCGCAGGATCTCGACCTCCTGATGGCTCGCCCCCATCGAGGCGGAGACCTGCACCACCCGCGGATCGCGCCCGCGCAGGTAGTCGTCGATCTCTCGCAACGTGTCGATCTTCACCGCGAATTCGGTATCGGCGGTCGGGTCGAGATCGGCATAGAGCTTCGCGTTCGTGCGCACAGGATCGTTGGCGGGCACCCGTCCCCCGTCGCGCACGGCGAGGCGCACCGTCTCCGCCGCGCGGGCCAGCGCGTGCTCGTCGAGCGTGGTGGAATGGGCATAGCCCGCCATCTCGCCGCTGACCGCGCGCAGGCCGAACCCCTCGGACGCATCGTAATTCGCGGTCTTCACGCGGCGGTCGTCCAGCACCAGCATCTCCGACCGGCGCCGCTCAAGGAACAGTTCCCCGTCCTCGGCGCCCTCGAGCGCCGCGCGCAGCGTGGCGAGGCTCGCCTCCTCGTCGAGATCGGTCTCGAAGGGGCGGAAGGGCGCGGTCGCTTGGGGCATCTAGACGGTCATCCTGTGGCAGAACGGCGGGGCAGGCCTGCGGCGTTGTGCGACAGACTCGTATCTTGTCTGACGGCACCTAGTGTGGTTTGAAGCAGCAATCAATTGACCGCCCCCTCCGGGTCGGCCCGACCGGGCTGCCGCATGGTGGGTCTGGCGACGGGATGACGACGAACCGGGATGGCAAACATGCGACTTCTCAAGACAGTGCCGAGCCTTGCTGCGGCCATGATGACCGCCGGCGCGGCCTTCGCGCAGGACGAGGTGCTGAGCGAGCTGCCGATCATCGGCGCGCCCACGCCGGGCGGCATCGCGTTCCAGCCCGCGGTCACGTCGGTGTCGCGCGGCATCCACTGGCTCGACAACATGCTGCTGGTCATCATCACGCTGATCGTGCTGCTGGTCACCGCGCTTCTCGCCATCGTCGCATTCAAGTTCAGCGCGCGCCGCAACGAGACGCCCGCCCGCTTCACCCACAACACGACGCTTGAGATCGCGTGGACCATCGTTCCCGTGGTCATCCTCGTGATCATCGGCTCCTTCTCGCTGCCCCAGCTCTTCCGTCAGCTGGAGATCCCGGACGCCGACCTCACCATCAAGGCGACCGGCTACCAGTGGTACTGGGGCCACGAGTACCCCGAGCAGGGCATCTATTTCGAGAGCTTCATGCTCCCCGAAGAGGAGCTCGAGGCCGCGGGCTACCCGCCCGAGGTGCACCTGCTTGCGACCGATACCGCGGTGGTCGTGCCGGTCGGCGCGGTGGTCAAGCTGCAGGTCACGGCGGCCGACGTCATCCACTCGTGGAAGATCCCGGCCTTCGGCGTGCATATCGACGCGATCCCCGGCCGCCTGAACGAGAGCTGGTTCCGGGTCGAGGAACCGGGCGTCTATTTCGGCCAGTGTTCCGAGCTGTGCGGCATCGACCACTCCTTCATGCCGATCACGGTCAAGGCCGTCCCGCAGGAGGAGTTCGACGCCTGGCTCGAAGCCGCGACCGCCCGTTATGCCGAGGGTGGCGCGACCATCCAGGTCGCGGCGACCGAGTAATCCGCGTCGGGTGACATCGCGTCGCGCCCGCCGGACAGGTCGGGCGCGTTCGCACATATGGGTCTTGGTGTACGAACGGTCAGGTGTGGTGACGACATGGTGGACATGACGGTACAGACGGCAGAGGGCGAGGCAGGGGTCGGCGACTATTTCGCGCTGCTCAAACCCCGCGTGATGTCGCTGGTCGTGCTGACGGCGGCGGTCGGGCTCTACGTCGCGCCCGTCCCCGTGCACCCCGTCATCGCCTTCGCCTCGATCCTGTGCATCGCCATCGGCGCGGGCGCGTCGGGCGCGCTCAACATGTGGTGGGACGCCGATATCGACGCCGTGATGAAGCGGACCGCGACCCGCCCGCTGCCCGAAGGCCGGGTGGAGCCGGGCGAGGCGCTGGCCATCGGGCTGGGCCTCTCGATCATGTCGGTGTTGATGCTCAGCGTCTTCGCCAACCCGTTCGCGGGGGCGTTCCTAGCCTTCACCATCTTCTTCTACGCCGTGATCTACTCGATGTGGCTGAAGCGCTCGACACCGCAGAACATCGTGATCGGCGGGGCCGCCGGCGCCTTCCCCCCGATGATCGGCTGGGCGGTCGCGACGGGCGGGGTCAGCGTCGAGTCGGTGCTGATGTTCGCGCTGATCTTCCTGTGGACACCGCCGCATTTCTGGGCGCTCGCCATCTTCCGCAACGAGGATTACGTGAAGGCCGGCGTGCCGATGCTGCCGGTGGTCGCGGGCGACCGCGCCACGCGCAACCAGATCCTCGCCTATACGCTGGTCCTGTTCCCCGTGGCGATGGCGCTCGCCTTCACGCAAGTGGGCGGGCCGGTCTACCTCCTCGCCGCACTCGCCTATAACGCCCGCTTCGTCTGGGGCGCGCTGGCCATCTGGCGGCGGGACGAGGCGGAGGCTCTCGCCGACAAGTTCAAGGTTGAGCTGCGCGTCTTCCTCGAATCCATCGGCTACCTGTTCGCATTGTTCATCGCGCTGGGCGTCGACGCCCTGCTGCGCGATCTGGGCTGGGCCTGGTCCGGCTGGCCCGTGCTGTTCTGAGGAGGCGTGACATGGCTTTGAACGGAACCGGAGAGCATGAGATCTACACCCGCCGCCGCGGGCGCAACATCGCCGTGCTGGCGATCCTGGTGAGCTTCGTCGGCCTGATCTTCGCGGTCACGATCGTGAAGATGCAGAACGGCGCGAGCATGGAGGCGTTCGACCACGTCGTGCGCCCCTCCATCCTGCCCCGGACCGAGGAGGCCGGGCAATGAGCGTTCGGCGCACGGCGCTCGGCGGGGCGGCACTCGTCACCTTCATGGTCGGGATGAGCTTTGCCGCCGTCCCGCTCTACGACCTGTTCTGCCGCGTGACCGGCTATGGCGGCACCACCGCCGAGGGGACCGGCTCGGACATCGTGCTCGACCAGACGATCCGCGTCCGCTTCGACGCGTCCAAGGCCCGCGGCATGCCGTGGGAGTTCAGCCCGCCCGAGGACATGGTGGTCGAACTGCGCATCGGGGAGACGGGCTTGGCCTTCTACGAGGCGCACAATCCGACCGACCGTCCCATCGCGGGGCAGGCGTCCTACAACGTCACGCCCTACTCCGCCGGCGCGTTCTTCACCAAGATCGACTGCTTCTGCTTCGAGGAGCAGGTGCTCCAGCCCGGTCAGACCGTGATGATGCCCGTGACCTATTACGTCGATCCCGAGATCGTCGAGGATCGCGAAGCGAAGTTTGTGCACGAGATCACGTTGTCCTATACGTTCTATGAAATCGATCTGCCGGAGGACGAGGTCAGTCTCGCCCCGCAGCCTGCCGCCGAAGAGGGATAAGATGGCCCACGCTAAGAATCACGACTACCACATCCTGTCGCCGAGCCTCTGGCCGTTCGTCGGCGCGGTCTCCGCCTTCGTCATGCTGTTCGGCGCGGTCATGTGGATGTCGCCGAATTCGCCGATGCCGCAGCCCTGGCTGTTCGCCATCGGCTTCGTCGGCGTGCTGTTCGTCATGTTCTCTTGGTGGTCGGACGTGATCGCGGAATCGAAGGTCGGCGATCACACCCCGGTCGTGCAGATCGGCCTGCGCTATGGCGTGATCCTGTTCATCGTGTCCGAGGTCATGTTCTTCGCCGCCTGGTTCTGGAGCTTCTTCAAGCACGCGATCTACCCGTCTTCGGTGGATAATGTCGGCGGCGTCTGGCCTCCGGTCGGGGTCGAGACCTTCGACCCCTGGCACCTGCCGCTGATCAACACGCTGATCCTGCTGCTGTCGGGCTGTGCCGCCACCTGGGCGCACCACGCCATCGTGCATGAGAACGACCGCAAGGCGATGTCGCAGGGCATCCTGATCGCTGTGCTGCTGGGCGCGATCTTCACCGTGTTCCAGGCCTACGAGTACAGCCACGCGGCCTTCGGCTTCTCGCAGTCGATCTACGGCGCCAACTTCTTCATGGCGACGGGCTTCCACGGCGCGCATGTCATCATCGGCACGATCTTCCTGCTCGTCTGCCTCGTGCGCGCGCGTCAGGGCGACTTCACCGCCGACAAGCATATCGGCTTCGAGGCCGCCGCCTGGTACTGGCACTTCGTCGACGTGGTATGGCTGTTCCTCTTCGCCGCAGTCTACATCTGGGGCGGCTGACCCCGGGCTGATTGATTTGCAGGGCGCCGTGCGGGACACCCCCGCGCGGCGCCGCTCTTTTGGGGAGGGGACGTTGCGCGCCTATCTCGCACCGCTGATCTTCGGCACCGTCGGCTGCGCGATCCTGCTTGGCCTCGGGATCTGGCAGGTCCAGCGTCTGGCCTGGAAGCAGGACCTGATCGCCCGCACCGAGGTCCTGATGAACGCCGACCCGGTCCCGCTGCCCGAAGCGCCCAGCGAAGAGGCGGACGAGTACCGCCCCGTGATCCTCGACGGCACCGTCCTGACGGGGGAACTGCACGTCATCACCACCCGCCGCGGCTCCGGCCCCGGCTTCCGCGTCATCGCCCCGTTCGAGACCGCGCAGGGTCGCCGCATCCTGGTCGAGCGCGGCTACGTTCGCGAGGCAGAGAAGGACGCCGACCGCCCCACCGGCCCGATCGACAGCTTCGGCATCCTGTCTTGGCCCGACGAGCGCACCTTCGACACCCCCGCCAACGACGTGGCCGCGAATTACTGGTTCGCCCGCGACGTGGCGGAGATGGGCCAGGTGCTCGGCACCGAACCCGTGCTCGTCGTCAATGCCGGCCCCGACCTGCCCGGCGCGCCCGAGCCGATGCCCATCGGGGCCGCCTATCACAACCGGCACCTCGAATACGCGGTCACCTGGTTCGGCCTCGCCATCGGTTGGGCCTTCATGACCGGCCTCTGGATCGTCGCCCGACGCCGCGAACTGGCCGAGGCCTAGCGCCGCGCGTCGAGCGCCTTTGCCAGCACGCACATGATCTCGAACATGATGTTCACGCCCAGCCAGGCCGTGCCGCCCGACGGATCGAAGGGCGGCGATACCTCGACCAGATCCGCGCCGATCAGGTTCGCCCCCTCCAGCAACCGCACGCAATGCTGCGCCTGATAGCTCGTCGGCCCGCCCACCTCCGGCGTGCCGGTGCCCGGCGCATAGGCCGGGTCGATGAAATCGATGTCGAAGCTGCAATAGGTCGGACGATTGCCGATCACCTCCCGCGCGATCCGCATGACCTCCACGACGCCCAGCTCGAAGAACTCCTCGATCGGGATGATCCGCACGCCCCGCGCGCGGCCCCATTCGATGTCCTCGCCATCGTACATCGGCCCGCGAATGCCGATCTGCACCACCCGCTCCGGGTCCAGCACCCCCTCTTCGATTGCCCGGCGAAACGGGGTCCCATGCGTGTAGCGATATCCACCGAAATAGCTGTCGTAGAGATCGGTATGCGCATCGAAATGCACCATGCCGAGCGGGCTCCCATGCGCCTTCGACAGCGCCCGCAGCACCGGCAGCGAGGTCAGGTGGTCGCCCCCCGCACTCATCGGCACGATGCCCTCCGCCGCCACGCCCGCATAGAAGGTCTCGATCCGCCCCAATGTGTCGTCGAGGTCGACCGGGTTCGGGTTCACATCCCCCAGGTCGGCACAGTTGGCGAGCGCGAACGGGTCGATCTTCGACGCCGGGTTCACCCGCCGCATCATCGTGGAATAGTCCCGCAACTGCCGCGGCCCGTGCCGCGGGCCGGGCCGGTTGGTGGTGCCCCCGTCCCACGGCACCCCGATCAGCCCGATCTCCACCTCCGTACGCCGCGCGTCGCCCGGTGCCAGATGCGGCAGCCGCATGAAACTCGGCACACCGGCGAAGCGCGGCAGGTCCTGGCCTGAGATCGGGTGGAAAAACGGGTCGGACATGCGGCCTCCTTGCCAATCGTCACGGATCTCCTTCATCTTCCCCCAAATACGCAGAGAAGAAAACGGGCAGGAGGGCGGCCATGTCGCGCATCGCGGTCATCACGGGGGCAGGAACGGGCATCGGCCGCGCGGTGGCCGAGGCGCTGCATGGCGAGGGCTGGTCGCTCGCCCTGATCGGGCGGCGCGAGGCCCCGCTTCGGGAGGTCGCGGCCGACAAGGACGCGCTCGTCGCCCCGGCAGACGTCTCGGACCCGGCGCAGGTCGAGGCCGCCTTCGCCGCCATCGCCGCGCGCTTCGGGCGCATCGACCTTCTGTTCAATAATGCAGGGCGCGGCTCGCCATCGCGCCCGATCGACGAGACGCCGCTAGACGACTGGTTCGGCGTGCTGGGCGCCAACCTGACCGGCAGCTTCCTCTGCGCCCGCGCCGCCTTCGCGCAGATGCGCGCGCAGCGTCCGCAAGGCGGGCGGATCATCAACAACGGCTCGATCAGCGCCCACGCGCCGCGCCCCGGCTCGGTGCCCTACACCACGACCAAGCATGCGATCACCGGCCTGACGCGCAGCCTGTCGCTCGACGGGCGCGCCTACGACATCGCCTGCGGCCAGATCGACATCGGCAACGCCCTGACCGAGATGGCGAAGCCGATGACCGAAGGTGTGCCGCAGCCCGATGGCACTATCCGGGCCGAGCCCGTGATGGACGTGGCCGAGGTCGGGCGGGCCGTTGCCTACATGGCCTCCCTGCCGCTCGACGCGAATGTCCAGACGATGACGGTGATGGCGCGGGATATGCCCTTCGTCGGGAGGGGGTAGGGCGCTGCGGATCGGTCGTGCCCCGTCCCACGAAAATCATGCTATGGAGGGTCGAGACGGCGCGGACAGGTTCGCAAAGCCTCCCTGGCGCGGAATCAAGGCGAAGCCGCCGCGCATCGGTCGTGCCAAAGGCACGCTTCCAGCGTGACCCGCCCCCCGGCACGGCGATTTGGCTGAGGCAGGCGGGACGCCGATAGGTCAGACGGACTTGGCGGCCATAAAGTGCCACGCAGCACCGTCGGATCGCCGCACCGCGGCCCGTCGATGCGCTCTGTCCCGCTCCGGCCCCGAGCCGGAGCCTCTCTCCGGGGTCAATCAAGCTTAACGCCCGTTAACCCTTTCCCCGCGGGGAAACACCCCACCCGCGCGCGGGACCAAACCCGCCAAACCCAACGACCCGGCCTCCGTTTCCCCGCGGGGAAATGGTCAGCCCTTCTCACCCATCTCCCGCGGGGAAACCCGGCCGCTATCGGTTCAGCAGCGTCCGAAGGTCCCGCAGGAAGGGCAGGGCGGCGCGGATGCGCTCGCGTCCCATGCCCTCGATCACGTCCTCGAAGACCGGAGTGATCGACTGCACCGCCATGTCCCGCGCCGACCGCCCCGCCGGGCTGATCGACACCCACTTTCGCCGCCCGTCATCCCAGTCGGGGCGGACATGCACCCAGCCCGCGGCGTCGAGCTTCTGCACCGTGTTGGTCATCGTCCCGCGCGTGACGTGGAAGGTCCGCGCCAGCTGCGCCGGGGTCTTCTCGCCCCCCAGCCGCGCGAAGTGGTTTAGCACCTTGAACTGGCTCAGCTCCATGCCCCGCGGCAGGGCATGCTGCAGCCGCGCCTCGGCCAGCTGTTCGAGCGTGTCGATCTCGCTCAGCAGCGCGATGGCCAGCGGGTCGGAGGGGATGGCGGTCATGCGCGCGACGGTTGCGCGAAGGACCGCCGGTTGGCAAGCGCCGGGATGGCCGCGCGGGCGCGGGGGACGGCCTCGGGGTCGATCTCGACGAAGGAGAGCCCCGGCGCCCCGCCCCCGTCCGCGACCACTTCGCCCCAGGGCGTCACGGCCAGCGAGTGCCCCCAGGTCTGGCGGTCCGACCCTTCATGCGTGCCGCATTGCGCGGGCGCCAGCATCCAGGCTCCGGTCTCGATGGCGCGGGCGCGCAGCAGCACTTCCCAATGCGCGCGGCCCGTGGGCACTGTGAAAGCGGAGGGCGCGGTCAGCACCTCCGCCCCCGCCTGCGCCAGCGCTGCGTAGAGCGCCGGGAAGCGCATGTCGTAGCAGATAGACAGCCCGATCCTCAGCCCCGCGAGGTCCACCACCACAGCCGCCTCGCCCGGCGCGTAGCCCGCGGATTCGCGGTAGCTGTTCTCTGCGTCCACCTCGGCGTCGAACATGTGGATCTTGTCATAGGTCGCGACGACCTCGCCGGTCTCGTCGATCGCGACGGAGCGGTTGACGAAGCGGCCCTCGGGCTCCGGTTGCAACGCGAGCGAGCCGACGACGATCGCCACACCTTCGCGCGCCGCGACCGTGCGCAGGGCGGCGAGGGTCGCGTCCTCGTCCTGCGGGCGCAGCACGGCGCGCTGGTGGCGGCGCGAGAGGCTGACGCAGTTCGTCACCTCCGGCGTCAGGATCAGCGCGGCGCCCTCGCGCGCGGCGCGCGTCGCCATCTCGGCCGCGACCCGTGCATTGGCGTCCGGGTCGTCCGAACTGGTCATCTGGACGAGGGCCGCGCGCACGCTCATGCGGCAAGCAGGCCGTCCAGCTTGCCTGAACGCTCCAGCGCGTGCAGGTCGTCGCTGCCGCCGATGGGCGTGCCGTCGATGAAGATCTGCGGCACGGTGCGCCCGCCGCCCGAGCGCTGCGTCATCTCCGCCCGCTTCGACGGGTCGGCCATCACGTCGATCTCGGTGAACGCGACGCCCTTCTGCGTCAGCAGCCGCTTGGCCGCGTGGCAGAAGCCGCAGATGGGGGTTGTGTAGATCTCGACTGGTTTCATGGGGGATGCTCCTATCTGCCCGCAGATATAGCGTCCCTCGGCTCGCGCACAACTCGGGCCAGGACCAGCACGTCCACGCCCGAAGCCCCGTGGTCGAGGAGCGCGCGGGTGCAGGCGTCGAGCGTGGCGCCGGTCGTCATCACGTCGTCGACGATCAGGACGCGGGCCTCGGCGACCCTGTCCGCGTGGCGGGGATGCACCGCTATGGCCCCGTCCAACTCCGCCGCCCGCTCGCCTCGCGTGGTGCCGTCGAGGCTACGGGTCCGGCGGGGGCGTGCCAGCAGTTCGGGCACGGCCTTGGCGGGATCGAGGGCGCGGACCAGCTCCGCCGACTGGTTGTAGCGGCGTTTGACCAGCCGCGACCAGTGCAGCGGCACCGGGACGATCAGGTCCGCAGCCCCGATCAGGTCGCCGCCCGCGCGGCGCATCCAGGTGGCGAGCGCCGGCACGATATCGAGCCGGTCGCCATGCTTGAGCTGCAGCACGGCCCGTCGGCCGATGCCGCCATAGACCAGCGTGGCGCGGCCCTCGGTCCAGGGGCGGGGGTGGCGTTCGCATTCCTCGCAGACCGGGCGCTGGCCGTGGGCGGGCGTGTCCACCGGGGTGCCGCACAGCGCGCAGGTCGTGCCGCTGATGAACTCCACCGCGTCAAAGCAGTCGGGGCAGAGGCCGCCCGCCAGCGCGGTCTCCGCCGGGCAGGTCATACAGCGGGGCGGATAGATCAGGTCGCGGATGGCGGTGAGCATGGCCGTCGCTCCTTTCCCTTCGCCACGCGGCGACATAGATGCGGGGGCATGAGCCAGACCCTGTTCGATCCAGCCGCCCTCGCCGCCCACCGCGCCCGTACCGAAAGGGCCGGGACCGTGGCCACCTTCCTGCACGAGATCGCGGCGGACGAGGTCTCAGAAAGGCTCGTCGAGGTTAACAGAAGGTTTACGGACGCCGTGGTGATCGGGCCGCAAGCCGCGCTGTGGGCCGACGCGGTCGCGCCGGGCGCGCGGCAGGTGGCGGCGGCGGAGGTGCTCGATCTGGCCGAAGGGTCGGCGGACCTGATCGTGCACGGGCTGGCGCTCCATTGGGCGGAGGACCCGGTGGGGCAACTGGTGCAGATGCGACGGGCGCTGCGGCCCGACGGTCTGATGATCGCCGCGATGTTCGGCGGGCAGACGCTGGCGGAACTGCGCACCGCCTTCGCCGAAGCGGAGACGCGGGTGGAGGGCGGGCTGAGCCCGCGCGTGGCCCCGATGGGCGAGATCCGGGACCTTGGCGGGTTGTTGCAACGCGCTGGTTTCGCCCTGCCGGTGGCGGATTCGCTGCCGTTGAAGGTGGATTATGCCGATCCGCTGGCACTGATGCGCGACCTGCGCGCGATGGGAGAGACCAACGCGATGGCCGCGCGGCGGCGCGGTGGCCTTCGGCGAGAGACGCTCGGTGCGGTGGTGGAGACCTATTTCGACCAATATGCGCGTGACGATGGCCGCGTGCTCGCCACGTTCGAGATCGTGTTCCTCACCGGCTGGGCCCCGGCGGAGAACCAGCAGCAGCCCTTGCGCCCCGGCAGCGCGAAGGCGCGGCTGGCCGATGCGCTGAAGGTGCCGGAGCGGCCCTTGGACGACTGAGCGCGGAGCGGCTGCGACACCGCGTGCGGGGGCGCGGCATTGACCGCACCGCGCGCGGACGGCACTTAGGCTAGACGCGCGACAGGCCAGACCGGGAGGATGAGGGAATGCTCGACCAGCACAACGACGCCGTGATCGACACGCCGGGCGAGGGCAGGCTCGCCCACGCCCCTGCCGACCACCCGCCTGTGGCGCGTGCGCGCACCGCCGTCATCATCGCCAATCTCGGCACGCCCGACGGCACCGATTACAAGTCGATGCGCCGCTATCTCAACGAGTTCCTGTCGGACCGGCGGGTCATCGACTATTCCCCGTTCCTCTGGCAGCCGCTGTTGCAGGGGATCATCCTGACCAAGCGGCCGTTCTCCTCCGGCAAGGCCTATGCCTCGATCTGGAACCAGGAGCTGAACGAGAGCCCGCTGCGCACCATCACCCGCGCGCAGCGTGATCGGCTGGCCGAGGCGATGGCGGCGAAGTTCGGGAACGACGTGATCGTCGAGTTCGCGATGCGCTACGGCAATCCCTCCACCCGCTCGGTCATCGAGGATTTGAAGCGGCGCGGGGCCGAGCGGATCGTGTTCTTCCCGCTCTACCCGCAATATGCCGGGGCGACGACGGCAACGGCCAACGACCAGGCCTTCCGCGCGCTGATGAAGATGAAGTGGCAGCCCGCCATCCGCACCGTGCCCGCCTATTACGAGCACCCGCTCTATATCGAGGCGCTGGCCAAGTCGGTTGAGGAGGCCTATGCGGGGCTGGAGGTGGAGCCCGACGTGCTCGTCACCTCCTATCACGGGGTGCCGAAACGCTACCTGATGGAGGGCGATCCCTATCACTGCCAGTGCCAGAAGACGACGCGTCTGCTGGCAGAAAAGCTGAACTGGGCGCCGGAGCGGATCGTCACGACCTTCCAGTCCCGCTTCGGCCCCGAGGAGTGGTTGCAGCCCTACACGGTCGAGGAGGTCGCGCGGCTGGCCGAGGCCGGGAAGAAGCGGATCGCCATCATGGCGCCCGCGTTTTCGTCCGATTGCGTCGAGACGCTGGAAGAGATCAACGAGGAGATCAAGGAGAGCTTCGAGCACGCCGGCGGCGAGAGCTTCACCTATATTCCCTGCCTCAACGACCAGCCCGCGCATATCGAGATGATGGCGGCCATCGTCGAGAACGAGCTGAAGGGCTGGATCTGAAACGCGCGCGCCCGCCGCTGGGGTCAGCGGCGGGCGCGGTGCGATCGAGCTGTGTCCGGTATCAGACCGGGAAGCCGCTGAGCAGGCGATCGCCCACGCGGATGGTGACGCGGCCGTCGTTGAGCATCTCGACGAACTTGCCCTGTGCGGCGATGTAGCTGCTGATCATGATGGTTCGGAACATGGTCGTTTCCCCTTTGGTGGTCTTTTTTGATTGGCCCGCAATCTGCGGTTTAATCGGATCGCTGTCAAAGATTGTTTCAAAAAAATGCCACAATTCGTCACAACCAGTCGCGCAGATGCGCCACCAGCGGCACGTCGGCGGCGGGCATGGGCAGGTCCGGCATTTCCCTCGGTGTGACCCATCGCAGGGTCTGACCCTCGCGCGGGGTGACAATGCCTTCCCATTTGCGGCAGGCGTAGAGCGGCATCAGCAGGTGGAAATCGTCGTAGCCGTGGCTGGCGAAGGTCAGGGGCGCGAGGCAGCTTTCCCAAGTGTCGATGCCCAGCTCCTCCTGCAATTCGCGGATCAGCGCGGCCTCGGGCGTCTCGCCGTCGTCGATCTTGCCGCCGGGAAATTCCCACAGGCCCGCCATCGGCTTGCCCTCGGGACGGCGGGCCATCAGCACGCGCCCGTCAGGGTCGATCAACGCGACGGCGACGACCATGACGATCCTCACGAGCGGTAATCCGCGTTGATGGTGATGTAGCCGTGGGTCAGGTCGCAGGTCCAGACGGTCGCGCGGCCCCCGCCGACGCCGATATCGACCGCGATCGCGATCTCGTCGCGCTTCATCAGAGCTGCACCGGCCTCCTCGCGGTAGCTTTCGGCCACCCAGCCCTTCTCGGCCACCAGCACGTCGCCGAAGCGGATGGTCAGCGCGTCGCGATCCGCGGGCTCCCCCGACTTGCCCACGGCCATGACGATGCGGCCCCAGTTGGGATCCTCGCCCGCGATGGCGGTCTTGACCAGCGGCGAGTTCGCGATGCTCATCCCGATGCGGTGGGCGGAGAGGTCGGACGCCGCGCCTGTCACCGCGATCTCGACGAATTTCGTGGCCCCCTCGCCGTCGCGCACGACCTGGTGGGCGAGGTCGCGCATGATCGCCTCCAGCCCTTGCGCGAACCTCTCGGCGCGCGGGTCGTCGCGGGTCTCGATCGGATCCATGTCGGCGCGGTTGGTGGCGGCGAGCACCAGGCTGTCGGAGGTGGAGGTGTCGCCGTCCACGGTGATCGCGTTGAAGGTGCGGGCGTTGAGCTCCGACAAGATCTCCTGCAGCACGGGCTGCGCGATCTTCGCGTCGGTGAAGATGTAGACCAGCATCGTCGCCATGTCGGGCGCGATCATGCCAGACCCCTTGGCGAAGCCGGAGATGGTTACCGGCGCGTCGAGGTCCACCTCGCAGAACGCGCCCTTCACATAGGTGTCGGTGGTCATGATCGCTTGCGCGGCGCCGAGCGCGCCATCGGGCGCGAGGTTCGCGACCAGTTCGTCGAGCTTCGCGGTGATCCGCTCATGCGGCAGCGGCTCGCCGATCACGCCGGTGGAGGCGGGGAAGACGTGGCTCGCCTCGCAGCCGAGCGCGGCGGCGCAGCGATCGGCGAGGGTCTGCGTGGCCTCGGTGCCGCCGCGCCCGGTGAAGGCGTTGGAGTTGCCCGAGTTGACGAGGATGGCCGCAGGGCCCTTGCTACCGTCGAAGCGGGCAAGGTTCTGCTCGCACATCAGGACGGGCGCGGAACGGGTGGAGGAGCGGGTGAAGACCCCGGCGATCGACGCGCCGGGCGCGACCTCGGCCAGCATCACGTCGAGCCGATCCTTGTAGCGAACCCCGGCCATCGCACTGGCGAAGCGGACGCCGTCGACGACCGGCAGGGCATGCACCCCTTCGGTCGGGGCGAGCGGGGCGGCGTTGGATTTGGGTGTCCGCGGCAGCAGACGGGTCACTTGGGTCATGTCGGTCCTCCCGGACGGCGCGGATGCCGTCCGGGAGAAGGATGTGCCGTCACTCGGCGGACAGTTCAAGCGTCGTGAGCGCCTCGGCGGGGATGCCCTCGACCGAACGCTCGATCTCCGCCCCTTCGCGCAGGGCGTCGATATGGGCCTGCAGCGCGTCCTGGTTGAGCTGCGAGACGATGTCGGGCTGCACCTGCTCCAGCGGGGGCAGGGGGCTGAGACGGGTCTCGTTCACCGTGACGACGTGCCAGCCGAACTGGGTCTCGACCGGCTCGGACACCGCGCCGACTTCCAGCGCCTGCACGGCGGCGTCGAATTCGGGGACCATCTGGCCCGGACCGAACCAGCCGAGATTGCCGCCGTTCGGGCCGGACGGGCCGGTGGAGCGTTCCTGCGCCAGCTCCGCGAAATCGGCGCCGCCCTCGAGCTCGGCGATCACGTCGTTCGCCTCCTCCTCGGTCTCCACAAGGATGTGCGAGGCGTTGTACTCTGTCGCGCGCGTCATCTCGGAGGTCAGCGCCTCGTAGGCCTCGGCGATCTTCTCCTCGGTCACGGCGCCCGCGAGCACGGTGGCGATGGTCTCGTTCGACAGGATGCCGCGCCGCTCGTTGTCGAGCTGGATCTGCACGCGGGCCAGATCCTCGGCCCCCGCCTCGACCGCCTCGTCCGACAGGAGGGTCTGGTCGATCAGCTGGTCGACGAGGCCGGGAAGCAGCACCTCGGGCGGCAGCGAGCGGTAGTTCTGGGGCAGGCGGTCGCGGATGGCGACGACGTGGCCCAGCGTGATCTCGGTGCCGTTGACGGTGGCGACGACGGTGTCGAGGCCGAAATCGGCCATCGTTTCGCCCTCGGAACCCGCATCGGCGGCGGGTGCCTCGGCGGCGGCACCGGCCTCGGCGTCGGTCGCGGCGTCCTCCTGCTCGGCATCCTGGGCATAGGCCGCGCCGGTCAGCGCGAGCGTCAGGGCAAGGGCCGTGGTGGTGAGAAACTTGGTCATGCGAACTCCGATCCAGGAAAGCGGCGCGGGCCTTGGTCCCCCGCGGGAAAATTTCGGGTCGGGACCGGTCGATCCGGCCCCCCGTAGGCGACGTTGACAGCGCCAAGGGCGGGTCTTACATCCAGAACCGCTTTTATAGGCCAGCTGCACCGCCGCGGCGCAAACCTAGATTGTCACCGGCGGTCGGGCAACCTCCCCTCCGATGATATTACCGGGAGCGGCGCGAGGGCGCGGCGGCGGGCCTGTCCGGGACGTGACGCGAGGGATTGAGATGCTGGGTTTGACCACGGTCGCCAAGAAGGTGTTCGGCACCGCAAATGACCGAAAGGTGAAGGCCGTCCGCCCGTTGGTGGCGAAGATCAACGCGCTGGAGCCGGAAATGCAAGCGCTCGACGATGCGGCGCTCCGGGCCAAGACGCAGGAATTCGTCGATCGCCACGCGGCGGGCGAGAGCCTGGATGACCTGCTGCCCGAAGCCTTCGCCGCGATGCGCGAGGCGAGCGTGCGCAGTCTGGGCATGCGGCCCTTCGACGTGCAGCTGGTCGGCGGGATCTTCCTGCACCAGGGCAACATCTCGGAAATGAAGACGGGCGAGGGCAAGACGCTGATGGCGACGCTGCCCGTCTACCTCAACGCGCTGACCAAGCGCGGCGTGCACGTCGTGACGGTGAACGACTACCTCGCACGGCGCGATGCGGAATGGATGTCGAAGGTCTATTCGTTCATGGGGCTGACCACCGGCGTGGTGGTGTCGGGCCTGGACGAGGCGGCCAAGCACGCGGCCTATGCCTGCGACGTGATCTACGCCACGAACAACGAACTGGGCTTCGACTACCTGCGCGACAACATGAAGCCGCGGGTGGAGGAGATGGTCCAGCGCGATCATTACTTCGCCATCGTGGACGAGGTCGACTCGATCCTGATCGACGAGGCGCGCACGCCGCTGATCATCTCCGGCCCGACGCAGGACCGCTCCGAGCTCTATATCACGCTCGACAAGTTCATCCCCGATCTGTCGGACGAGCATTACGAGATCGACGAGAAGGCGCGCCAGGCCACCCTGACCGATGCGGGCAACGATTACCTGGAGGACCGGCTGAAGGAGGCGGGCCTGCTGGAGCCCGACGCCACGATGTACGACCCGGAATCGACGACCATCGTGCATCACGTCACCCAGGCCCTGCGCGCGCACAAGCTGTTCACGCGGGACAAGGACTACATCGTGCGCAACGACGAGGTCGTGCTGATCGACGAGTTCACCGGCCGTATGATGGCGGGACGTCGGATGTCCGAGGGTCTGCATCAGGCGATGGAGGCCAAAGAAGGCGTCAAGATCCAGCCCGAGAACGTGACCCTCGCCTCCGTCACCTACCAGAACTACTTCCGGCTCTACGAAAAGCTCGGCGGCATGACCGGCACGGCACTGACCGAGGCGGAAGAGTTCATGCAGATCTACGGGCTGGGCGTGGTCGAGGTGCCGACGAACAAGCCCATCGCCCGCGTCGACAACGACGATCAGGTCTACCGCACCGCGCGCGAGAAATACGACGGCATCGTGCGGGCCATCCGCATTGCGCATGAGAAGGGCCAGCCGACGCTGGTGGGCACCACCTCGAT
This sequence comes from Roseobacter sp. HKCCA0434, assembly GCF_032464675.1. Classification (NCBI taxonomy): domain Bacteria; kingdom Pseudomonadati; phylum Pseudomonadota; class Alphaproteobacteria; order Rhodobacterales; family Roseobacteraceae; genus Roseobacter; species Roseobacter sp. HKCCA0434. The sequence continues at coordinate 107,514 of NZ_JAWDKL010000004.1, read as the reverse complement.
CGAGAAGTCGGAACTGCTGTCCTCGCTGCTGAAGCAGGAGGGGATCGAACACAACGTGCTGAACGCGCGCTTCCACGAGCAGGAGGCCGCGATCATCGCGCAGGCCGGGCGCCTGGGCGCCGTGACCATCGCCACGAACATGGCCGGGCGCGGCACCGACATCAAGCTCGGGGGCAATGCCGAGATGATGGCCGAGGTCGAGGCGGCGGAGAAGGGAATCACCGATCCGGCCGAGATCGCCGCGTTGGAAAAGGCGCACGAGGCCACGGTCGCCGCCGAAAAGCAGAAGGTGCTGGAGGCGGGCGGTCTGTTCGTCCTTGCCACCGAACGGCATGAAAGCCGTCGCATCGACAACCAGCTGCGTGGCCGCTCGGGCCGCCAGGGCGATCCGGGGCGCACGAACTTCTTTCTCAGTCTCGAGGACGACCTGATGCGGATCTTCGGCTCCGACCGGCTGGACGGGATGCTGCAGAAACTGGGCATGAAGGAAGGCGAGGCGATCATCCACCCTTGGGTCAACAAGGCGCTGGAGCGCGCGCAGACCAAGGTGGAAGCGCGCAATTTCGACATCCGCAAGAATCTGCTGAAATTCGACGACGTGATGAACGACCAGCGAAAGTCGATCTTCACCCAGCGGCGCGAGATCATGGAGGATGACGACCTGTCCGACACGGTCGAGGAGATGCGCGAGGAGGTCATCGAAAACCTTGTCGCCGAGCATGTCCCCGCCCGCGCCTATGCCGACCAGTGGCGGACCGAGGAACTGGCCGAGCGGGTGAAGGAAATCTTCGCGCTCGACCTGCCGATCGCGGACTGGGCGGCGGAGGAGGGCGTCGACGATGACGACCTGCGCGTGCGCATCAAGGACCGGGTCGACGCCGCCTATGCCGAGAAGATCGAGAAATACGGCGAGCCGACCATGCGCCAGGTGGAAAAGCAGCTGCTGCTGCAGACCATTGACAAGGAATGGCGCGAGCATCTGCTGACGCTGGACCATCTGCGTTCGGTCGTCGGATTCCGCGGCTATGCGCAGCGCGATCCGCTCAACGAATTCAAGACCGAGGCGTTCGAGCTGTTCCGCAACCTGCTCGAGGGGCTGCGCACGCAGGTGACGCGGCAGCTCTACCACGTGCAGATCCTGACGGAAGAGGAGCGCGCGGATGTCATCGCCAAGATGCAGGCGCTCGCCACCGGGCAGAAGGCGCAGGCGATGAAGGCGGAAGCGGACGCGCAATCCGGCGCGGGCGGAGCCGCGCCGCAACCGGCCCCGCAGCCGGAGGCCGCACCCGGCGCGGCATCGGGCCGCGACCCTGAGCGTCCCGAGACCTGGGGCGAGGTCGGCCGCAACGAGCCGTGCCCATGCGGGTCGGGCAAGAAGTACAAGCATTGCCACGGGCAGCTGTGAACCGGCGGCACGTGTAGTCAGGGGGCGGCACCTGAAACGGTGCCGCCCTTTTTCGTTCAGGCGCTCTCGGCCAGCGTCGGGTAGTCGGTATAGCCCTCGCGCCCGCCGCCGTAGAACGTGTCCTTGTCCGCGGCGTTCATCGGGGCGTTCCGCTCCAGCCGGGTCGGCAGGTCGGGATTGGCGATGAAGGGCACGCCGAAGGCGATGGCGTCGGCGCGGCCCGCCTCGACCGTCTCGATGGCGAGATCGCGGTCGTAGCCATTGTTCGCGACGTAGACGCCGGGGAACCGCTTGCGCAACGCGTCGATGGAGTTGCCGCCGTCGAGCTCCCGACTGCCGCCGGTCTGGCCCTCGACCATGTGCAGATACGCGAGGCCCGCCTCGGCCACCACGTCCACCGCGGCGGTGAAGGTCGCCATCGGGTCACTGTCCGAGATGGCGTTGGCGTTCGAGAAGGGGGACAGGCGCACGCCCACGCGGTCGGCGCCGATCTCCTCCGTCACGGCTGCCAGCACCTCGCGCAGCAGGCGCACGCGGTTCTCGACCGAGCCGCCATAGGCATCCGTCCGCTGGTTCGCGCCGTCGCGCAGGAACTGGTCGATCAGGTAGCCGTTGGCGGCATGCACCTCCACCAGATCGAAGCCCGCCTCGATCGCGTTGCGCGCGGCGCGGCGGAAATCCTCGACCAGGCGGGGGATCTCGTCCGTCTCCAGCGCGCGCGGTTCGGACGTGGCGACGAAGCCCTCGCCGTCGAAGGTCTTGGCATCGGCGGCGATGGCGGAGGGGGCCACGGGCTTCTGCCCGTCCGGCTGCAACGAGGTGTGGGAGATGCGGCCCACATGCCAGAGTTGCAGCGCGATGCGCCCGCCCGCCGCGTGCACCGCGTCCGTCACCGCGCCCCAGCCTTCGATCTGCGCGTCGGAATAGATGCCGGGCGTCCAGGCATAGCCCTTGCCTTCGGGCGTGATCTGGGTGGCCTCGGTGATGATGAGGCCCGCGCCCGCGCGCTGGCGGTAATACTCGACATGGATGTCGTAGGGCGCGTCATCCTCGGCCCGCGCGCGGTTGCGCGTCAGCGGCGCCATGAAGACCCGGTTGGGGACGGTCACGGCCCCCACGGTCAGCGGTTCGAAAAGTGTGTCGGTCATCGAAAGGGCTCCTTGATGAATCTCGGAGCCCTCATCTGTGGTGCCGAGGGCCTCAGCCCAAGGAAACGTCACGTTTCCGGACCGCGTCCAATGCCGCCCAGACCCGGCCGGGCGTGTAGGGCGGGGCGAGGTCGTCCACCCCCAGCCGCGCGAGGGCATCGCAGACCGCGTTCGCCGTGGCGGGCACGGCGGCGACCGATCCGGCCTCGCCCGCGCCTTTCAGCCCCAACGGGTTGGAGGGCGTGGGCACCGCATGGAAGGCAACGTCGATCATCGACAGGTCCGCCGCGCGGGGCAGGGCGTAGTCCATGAAGCTGCCGGTTAGCGGCTGGCCATCGGCGTCCCACGCGACGGCCTCGCACAGCACCTGGCCGATGCCTTGCGCCACGCCGCCATGCACCTGTCCCTCGACCAGCATCGGATTGATGACATGGCCGAAATCGTCGACCACCGTGTAGCGGTCGAGCGTCACGCGCCCGGTTTCGGGGTCGAGCAGGATCTCCGCCACATGCGTCCCGTTCGGGGTGGTCGTGATTTTGGAGTTCACGTCGCCGGCACCGGTCAGACCGCCCGTGGCGCGCGCGATCTCCACCAGCGTCATGGACCGATCGGTGCCCGCGACGGTGATCCGTCCGTCCTCGAAGGTCAGGTCGGCGGCGGCGACTTCCAGCAGATCCTCGGCGGCGGCCTTGGCCTTCTTCACCACGTCCTCGCAGGCGAGCAGGAAAGACCGGCTGGCCTGCACGGCGGAGCGGCTGCCCCCCGTGCCGCCCCCATCGGGCAGGCGCGCGCTGTCGGGGGTGGCGAGCCGCATCGTGGCCGGATCGAGGCCCAGCCGGTCTGAGACGATCTGCGCCCAGGCGGTCTCGTGCCCCTGACCGCCGCTCTGCGTCCCGACATCGAGCAGTGTGCGCCCATCCGCGCCGATCTCGACCGTCGCCATCTCGACCGGGCCGCCGCCCGTCCGCTCGTAATAGCAGGCGAGACCGAGGCCCGCGACCAAACCCTGCGCCTCGGCCTCAGCGCGGCGAGCGGGATATCCCGCCAGGTCGGCCTTCTCCACCGCGAGGTCGAGGATCGCGGGCGCGTCGAGCGCGTCGAAGTCGATGCCGCCGGCGGTGACGTAGGGTATCTGCTCGGGCCGGATCAGGTTGCGCCTCCGGATCTCCACCGGGTCGAGACCGATCTTGGTGGCGGCGCGGTCCATCAGCCGTTCCATCACGTGCAGCACTTCGGGCTTGCCCGCTCCGCGATAGGCATCGACCGGGGCGGTGTTGGTCACGACGCCCTCCACCACATGATCGACCGCGGCCACATCGTAGAGCCCGCCGATCAGGTGCCCGGAAAAGGCCGTGTGCACCGCCGCGCCGTAGCCGGGCACGAATGCCCCGACATTGGAAGTGGAGCGCCAGCGCAGCCCAGTCAGCCGCCCCTCCGCGTCGAATGCGGCCTCCGCCTGCGTGTCGAGATCGCGGGCCTGCAGATCGGTCAGCAGCGCCTCGGACCGGGTGGAGGTCCAGCGCACTTCCGCCCCGAACTGCTGCGCGCCCAGACAGGCCAGCGCGTATTCGGGATGGTCGATCAGCTTCAACCCGAAGGCCCCGCCCACATCGGGCGCGTGGACGCGGATCCGGTCGGTCGGCACTCCCAGATCGCGGGCGAGATCGTTGCGGATCGCGTGCACGCCCTGGTTGGAGACGGTCAGATCCCAGCCCTCGGCCTCGTCGTAGCGAATGCGGATGCCGCGCGGCTCGACCGGGGAGACGGCGAGCCGCTGGTTGCGCACCTGCATCGCGATCCGGTGCTCCGCCGCCGCGAAGGCCGCGTCGACCGCTGCGGCATCGCCGACCTGCCAGCGATAGAAGACGTTGCCGTCCAGCCCGTCATGCAATGGCGCTCCGGCCTTCGCGTCCGTCGCGGTTACGAGGGCGGGGCGCTCCTCAACCTCGACGAAGACCTGTTCCGCCGCGTCCAGCGCTGCCCGGCGCGAACGGGCGAAGAGGACGGCGACCGGCTGCCCGACATAAAGGACACGGGCTTGGGCGAGGTGCGGCTGCGGCAGGTCGGCGAAATCGGTTCCGTCGGCCTGCTTCAGCGGCATCGCGGCCGAGATCGGCGAGAGCCGACCCGATATGTCGCCCGCGGTGAAGCCTCCGACCACGTCCGGCATCGCCAGTGCGTCGGCCAGATCGACCGGCGCGAGGTCGCCATGCGCGACGTCGGAGCGGATCACCTGCATCCACAAGGACCCTTCCGGCGCGGCGTCGTCTACGAAGCGTCCCTCGCCCTTGAGCAGGCGCGGATCCTCGATTCGTCTGGCCGATTGCCCGATTCCGAATTTCATGCCTGTACTCCGATCTGTCCTTGCGTCGCAGGTGAATGGTGCCGCTTTCCCGCCACAATGCCCAGATATGAGGGTTAACGAGCCAGTGACAGTCCGAAAACCCGCGCTTTTAATTGAAATCCGGGTGAGTATGATCGTTAATTGGAACTCGGAGGGGGAGCTCCGTGTCGCAAAGATGATTCGTGGGGGGATCAGCTTATGAAGGCCGACGATCGGCTTATGATGGTTCTGACGGTGGTGGTCTTCATGATCGCTGCTGCGACCATGGCACAGCGCAGCGAGTTCATCATGGCCGCGTTCGGCTCGGTGGACGAGTACGAGGCTGTCGATGACGCATTCACCGTGCGCGCCGGGCGGACGCAATCGCTCGACGTGCTGGGCAACGATTTGAACGTGCAGGACGGGGACGCGGACCGCGTGCTGATCGTGCAGCAGCCGGTCTGCGGCACCGCGCGCCGGTCGGGTGGTCGCATCGACTATCTCAACAGCGATGCCTGCTCGGGCCGCATGGTCTTCACCTATTGCGTCATCCAGGGCGACACCTGCCCGAGTGCCGAGGTCGTGCTGAACGTCTCGCTCCCTGAATCCCTCGCGAACCGTGACAGCATCGCCTCAGCCGAGGCCGGTGCGACCGGGTTCCCCACCCTGCAGGCCCCCTCGCTCGCCGCACCCGGCAGCGAGGTCGAGATCGCGCCGGCCGAGGCGACCGCCTCCATCCGCAACCGCGACGCGGCGCCGGTGCAGATCGGCCGCCCCAGCCAGGGCGTGGGCGAGAGCATCGGCACGCAGCAGAGCGCGGCCGTCACGGCGGGCACCGTCTCGGGCGGCTTCGGCGCCGGGCCCGACATCGACGCCTCCGTTCCGACGCTCCGGCGTGGCGACGCGCCCGAGCGTGTCGCCATCGCGCGGCCGACAGCGCCCCAGTTCGCCGCAGGCGCCCTCGATGGCGGGCATCCGCAATCCCGGCGGCTCGGCCCCCAGCCCGCGCCCGTCGCTGCCCAGCCAGCCGCAGGTCGCTTCGGTCGAGACGTCGAGCGGCGTGACCGCGCAGCGCAGCACCGGTGGCCTGTCGCTCCGCTCCGTCACCAGCATGTTCCGCCCGGCCACCGCGCCGCAGGTGGAGGACACGCCGGTCGTGACCGCGCAGGCCTCGTCCCGTCCGCAGATCAACGCGGCGCCCGGCCTCGGCGGCGGCTCCGCCGTCGTGACCGACCGGGCCGCGCAGATCATCGTGCCGGTGGCCCCCGAAACCTCGTCGCTGCGCAGCGGTGCCGCACCGCAGGCCCCGTCCATGCCGGTCGAGCAGTCCGTGGCCGATCTCGGCTCCGGTCCCGCGTTGGCAGGCGAAAGCGCCGATGAGCCCATCGAACCCTTCGTGACCGCCGCGCTCGGCGACGAGGAGCCCGAGATGCCGCGCGTCGACGCGACGCCCGCGCCCGAAATCGCAGAATGCTCCGCGACGCTGCTCGCTTCGGCCAAGCTGGGCGAGATGCTGGCGCTGACCCTGACCTCCGAGTGCCGGCCCAACAGCATCGTGACGCTGCGCTATTCCGGGCTCAGCTTCACCGACGTGACCGACGAGGCAGGTGTGCTGCAAGTCGACGTGCCCGCCTTCGACGAGAACACACGCATCTCCGCCGAGTTCCTCGACGGGACCGAGGCCGAGGCCGACATCACCGTACGCGGCATCGACCGCATCGCGCGCGTCGGCATCGCCTGGGAAGGAGAAATGGATCTCGACCTGCACGCCTTCGAATTTACCGCTGGCGAAGGGACCGAGGGTCACATCTGGCAAGGCAACGAGCGCAGCTACCGCGAATCGCGTCGCGGTGGTGGCGGCTACATGACCCGAATGGGCCTGCCCGGCGCGCGGCAAGTCGAGGTCTACACCCTGCCGGTGTCCCGCCGGACCCAGCGCGGGGTGGTGGACACGCAGGTTCGCTTCGGTGCCGACGTGACCGAATGCGACGACCGGATCGAGGTACTCTCGATCTACAACAACCAGGCGCTCCGCTCCGATCGGCGCACCATCAGCATCGATACCGCGGGTTGCGGTGCCAATGCGCAGTCGGTCTCCTTCGACTCCGCAGTGCGCAGCATCCTGGTCGCGGAGAGATAACGCTTTACCGAAACGAGCGACCCCGGGAAAGGGATCGCCCCAATGACATATGACGAGGGACGGATGATGAAGACGATCACCACAGCACGCGGCAAATTCGCCTCTGCCGGCCTGGCCGTGGCGCTCATGGTCGCCGCAGTGCCGGCCACGGCGCAACAGGTCACGCTGCAATCCTATGACGGGACGATCACGCTGCGCGGCGACCTCGTCGACTTCGACGGGCAGAACTACCAGATCGCCACCGCGATCGGCACCATCACCATCGACGCCTACCAAGTGTCGTGCGAGGGTGAGAGCTGCCCCGATCCGTCGCTGCTTCAGTCCGAATTCCGCATCGTCGGCTCCGACACGATCGGCGTCGACCTGATGCCGGCACTGGTCGAAGGCTACTCCTTCGCGCTCGACGCCGACATCGCGTCCAACGTCATCAACTCCGACGGGTCGGTCGACCTCGCCATCGAGGATCTGAGCGGCGGTCGCATCGCGGATATCGAAATCGCGTCCTTCTCCTCCGGCGACGGATTCGAGGCGCTGCTCGACGGCTCCGCCTCCATCGGCATGGCCTCCCGCCAGGTCCGCCCGCGCGAGGCTCAGGAATTCGAGGCGGCGAATCTCGGCAACCTCACCACGCCCGAGCAGGAGCACATCCTCGCGCTCGACGGGATCCTCGTGATCACCTCGCGCTCCAACCCGGTGCGCAACCTGTCGATCGAGGAGATGGCGGGCATCTTCGCGGGCGACATTACCAACTGGTCCGAGGTTGGCGGCCCGACCGCCCCGATCAACGTCTACACCCGCGACGAGGGTGCCGGCACCCGCACCGTGTTCGAGCAGAACGTGATGGAGCTGATCGGCGCCGACATCACCGCCTCCGCCGAAGTCATCGCGGACAATGCCGACCTGTCCGACGCCGTCGCCAACGACCCGTTCGGCATCGGCTACACGGGCTACGCGAACGAGCGCAACGCGCGCGCCGTCGGCATCGAGGACGTCTGCGGCATCGTGACCGAGCCCACCGTCTTCAACATCAAGGCCGAGGAATACCCGCTGGCGCGGCGTCTCTACCTCTACACCACCAATGGCAGCCTGCCGAACCACGCACGCAACCTGATCGACTTCGTCAACTCCGAGGCGGCGCAGGACATCATTGCGGATGCGGGCTTCATCGACCAGGGCATCTCCGGTGCCGCGATGAACGAGCAGGGCCTGCGCCTCGCGTCGGCCATGCTGACGGCGGAGGATCTGGATCAGCTCAACTCGGTGCGTGACTTCGCCTCGCTGATGCTGAATGCCGAGCGTCTGTCCACCACGCTGCGCTTCCAGCCCGGCTCCTCTCTGCTGGACGCGAAGGCGCAGCGCGACGTGGTGCGCATCGCCGACATGCTGGCGCGCGGCTCCTTCGACAACAAGGAACTGCTGCTGGTGGGCTTCACCGACTCGATCGGCCGTCCCGACCTCAACCGCGCGCTGTCCGAGCGCCGGGCCGAGCAGGTGCTCGAGGCGATCCAGGCCGCGGCACCTAGCGGTTCGCTCAGCGATCAGCAGCTGACGGTCCTGGGCTTCGGCGAGATCTCCCCGGTGGGCTGCAACGAGACCTTCGCAGGCCGTCAGGTCAACCGCCGCGTCGAGATCTGGGTGCGCGACCGCACCTGATCCCAGCGATTGAAGAGTTGGAGACGGCACCGCCCCGGCGGTGCCGTTTTCGTTTTGGGGACCGTTACGTTCGAATGGATCGGACGTGGTGACCAAGTGTTCGAGAAGACCCCAGCGCAACGAATCTTGTCGGGATGGATTGCGTGCAGTCGGGTCGGCCTCTCGCAATCTCCGGTCGATATTCGGCTCCCAAGGAGACGCGATCCCTGTCTCTCGGTCGGCGAATGACCGACCGGAGCGCTTCACAGGAATGGGGCAGACGTGCGACCTGGCCGTGGCTCATGGCAAGCGTTCGACGGAGCTTGGGACAGGGAGCGTGGTCGCGATCGACGGTCGCGAACAGCACGTTCGGGCGTCGATGGCTTGGTAAATGCATCGCAGCAGAGCCTCGCGACCCGAAAGACAGTCTAGCCCCTTGATATCCCCGGCGCAGCTCGGACCGCCGAGGGCGGCGCGATCCATGCCCATCGCGTGTGAGCGGACGCCCGAGAGGCCCTTCGGTCATCATTTCGAGGGGTGACGACACGGACAAGCTCATCACGATACCCGAGAGACGGGCGGATGTTCCAAGTCGGTCGCACTCCGACAGGGCAAAGACCCATTTCACAGCGTCATCGATACCGATCCATGACCACATCGGATTGCATAAGATGCCCGTCCCGAGCGGAAATCTGTCGACTTGGATAATCGGACCCGACTAAGGCGGCTCTCCGCTCGCCGGGAAGGTCCCACTCGTCCCCGGGCGGATGACCTGAGCCGTGGCGCGATCACCGGCGGTGCGAGAACGCCGATGCCGCATTTAGCTGTCTACCAGACATTGGGATGCCCCCGAGCGGCCGCTTATAATCAACCGCGCTCGCCAATCGGTATCGGCCGCGCGGATCAGAGCAGACCGGCCTCGCGGAAGCTGAACTCGGCCCCCTTGCCAATGATGATATGGTCGTGGACCACGATCCCCAGTGCGTCGAGCGCGGACACGATCCGTGCCGTCATCTCGATATCCGCCTGGCTGGGTGACGGATCGCCAGAGGGATGGTTGTGGACTAGGATCAGCGCGGATGCCCCGAGCTCAAGCGCGCGGCGTGCGACTTCCCGCGGATAGACGGGCACGTGATCGACGGTGCCTCGGGCTTGCGCCTCGTCCGCGATCAGGACATTGCGCCTGTCGAGGAACAGGAGCCGGAAACGCTCCGTCCGCTCCTGCGCCAGCGCGATCCGACAATAGTCGAGCACGGCGTCCCAACTGCCGAGAACCTCCCGCCCCATCACGCCGGTCTGCGCCATACGCGCCGCGGCGGCGGCTACGATGCCGAGCTCCAGCACAACGGCGTCGCCGACACCGGACACCTCTCTCAGCAGTCCGGGCGGAGCGGCGATCACGGCATTGAAGCTGCCGAAGCGCGCCATCAGCGCCTTGGCGAGCGGCTTCACGTCGCGGCGGGCGATGGCCCGGAACAGCACCAGCTCGAGCAATTCGTAATCGGGCATGGCATCCGCGCCACCGGCCACGAAGCGTTCGCGCAGCCGCGCGCGGTGGTTGAGCTGGTCGGGCCGCGCGGGCGCCGCCGCTGCGGCGGGCGGCATCGGCATCTCGGCGAATCCGGGCAGGGATGGCGGGCGTTTCATGCCCCCGATCCTGCCGCCCACCGATTAACGAGAGCTTAAGGCCTCAGAATTGCGGTGCGTAGACCCCGGCGGGCGACTGCGTGAAGATCTCGCACCCATCCTCGGTCACGCCCACGGAATGCTCGTATTGCGCGCTGAGCGAGCGGTCTTTGGTCACGGCGGTCCACTCGTCGGCGAGGATCTTGGTCTCGGCCCGGCCAAGGTTCACCATCGGCTCGATGGTGAAGAACATCCCCGGCTCCAGCACCGGGCCCGTTCCCGCGCGCCCGTAATGCAGCACGTTCGGGGCCGAGTGGAACTGCCGCCCCAGCCCGTGCCCGCAGAAATCGCGCACGATCGAGCAGCGGCGGCTTTCGGCGAAGCGCTGGATGGCGTGGCCGATATCGCCGAACGTGTTGCCGGGCTTCACCACCGCGATCCCCTCCATCAGCGCGTCATGCGTGATCTCGATCAGGCGCTGCGCCTTCTTCGGCGCGCGGCCCGCCCAGTACATGCGGCTGTTGTCGCCGTACCAGCCATCAACGATCACGGTGACGTCGATGTTGAGGATGTCGCCGTCGCGCAGCACCTTCGGCCCCGGAATGCCGTGGCAGACCACGTGGTTGATCGAGATGCAGGTCGCGTGCTGGTAGCCCTTGTAGCCGATGGTGGCCGAGGTCGCGCCCGCGGCCTCGATCTTCCCGCGGACGAAATCGTCGAGCTCCGCCGTGGTCGCGCCCGGCTTCACCAGCGCGCCGACCTCGTCGAGGATCTCCGCCGCCAGCCGCCCGGCCACGCGCATGCCCTCGAACGCCTCCTGAGGGTGGATCAGGATCCCGGCGCGGTTCGTGCGGATGTCGAGTGTGTCGGTCATGCGGTCGGCTCCGATTGCGTGCGGTCTCACATATAGATGCGCGGCCCGCGTGACAACGCCGCTGGACGCGCTGTAGATGAGGGCCGGGACGCGGAGTGGAGGAGCGAAACATGCCGACGGCAGCCATGATCGTGATCGGGGACGAGATCCTGTCGGGTCGGACGCAGGACGTGAACGTGCAGGTTCTGGCCCGCGCCCTGGGAGAGAAGGGCATCCGGCTGGCCGAGGTGCGGATGATTCCCGACGATGCGGACACGATTGTCGGCACGGTGAACGCGCTGCGCGCGGGACATGACCACGTCTTCACCTCCGGCGGAATCGGGCCGACCCATGACGACATCACCGCCGACTGCATCGCCGCCGCCTTCGGCGTGGGCATCGACGTGCGGGAGGATGCGCGCGCGATCCTCGCCACCAACTATGCCGACCCGGAACGCGATTTGAACGCGGCGCGCCTGCGCATGGCGCGCATCCCGGACGGGGCCACCCTGATCGACAATCCGGTCTCGAAGGCGCCGGGCTTCACGCTCGGCAACGTGCACGTCATGGCGGGCGTGCCCAAGATCTTCGCCGTGATGGTCGAGAGCGTGCTGCCCGGCCTGACCGGCGGCCAGCCGATGCTGTCGGACGACGTGCTGATCGACCGGGGGGAGGGCGACCTCGCCGCCCCCTTGGCCGAGATCGACGGCCGCTACCCGACCGTCTCGATCGGCTCCTACCCGCGCGTGCACGAGGGGCGGTTCATCGTGAACATCGTCGCCCGCTCCGAGGATGCCGAGGCGCTGGCCGCCGCGATGGCGGAGCTGCGCGGGCTCGCTTGACCTTCGCGCCCCCGCGACGGATGGTCGGCCCGCGCCGGTCAGGCTGCGCCCGCTTGGTGGAATGGTAGACACACGAGACTTAAAATCTCCTGGCCGAATGGCCGTGCCGGTTCGAGTCCGGCAGCGGGTACCACCCTTCTCAGGTCTTCCTCACGTGCCAGGCGACGACCATCTCGTTGACCAGGGTGCCGGTCTCGTCGGTGATGGCGACGTTGACGTTGAACTTGACGCGGCCTTCCGATTTGAGCGTGGCGAGCGCCTCCGAGCCGGGGATCGAGGTCTTCGCCTCCGCGACCAGTTCACCCTTGGCGAGCGCGAGGTAGCTGATCCGGGCCTCCGCCGCGACGGGGCGCGATTCGAGCAGGACGGGGGCGAGCGCGCCACCGAGGGCCGCACCGCTCGCCGTCTCGCCCAGCGTGAAGACGGCACCCGCGTGGGGCGTGCCGATATGATTCTTGCCGGTCTCGCTCTCGGGCAGGGTGGCGCGGGCGGTGCCATCGCCGATCTCGTCGATCCGCACACCGGCATGGCGCGCGAAGGGGATCGAACTGGTCATGTACTCGCGGACCATGTCGTAGGGGTTCATGTCGTGTCCTCCTGTCGGTTTTTCAGACTGTCCCGTGATCGGCCTTGCGAGGCAACCGTGCCGCGAGGGCAGGTGCGACACCGCCACGCGGCCGGGTGACGTAACGGCGGGATTGATCGGATCGCGCGGCTGCGGCCTGATGACGGAAAACGACGGGGAAACGCCATGGGACTGGAACTGCTCGCCGTGCTCGTCGCGGGTGGCATCACCGGGATCGTGCTGCTGGTGCATTTCACCGGCGGCTCGGCCGCGCTGGTCTTTACCGACGATGACGACGTGCGCGCAGCCTGGGCGGCGGACATGCCCGACATCCCGCTCGCCGACATCACACGCAACGCGGCAGGCACCGCCGCGCTGGTGCGCACGCGCGACGGGCGCACGGGGCTGATCTGGTCCTTCGGCGCCGATGCGGTGTCGCGGCTGATGCCGCCCGACACGCTGCGCGCCATCGACACCTGCGAGGACGGTCTGCGCCTGCATTTCCTCGCCTTCGAAACGCCCTCGGCCTTCGTGGGCCTGACCCGCGACGAGCTGCCCGACTGGTACGCCGTGCTGGAGCGGTCCCTGCGCCGCCCCGCCCTCAAGGAGGTTCTGACATGACCGACCCGAGCTTTCCCGATGTGGTGATGCTGGCCATCCCGGCCTTCATCGTGCTGATGGTGATGGAGATCGCGATCGTCCGCTGGCGCGCCGGATCGGGCCGCTACGAGACGCGCGATACGCTCACGAGCCTCCTGATGGGGGCGGGCAACGTGGTCAGCGGGCTGCTGCTCGGCTTCGTCGCCTACACCCTCTATTACTGGGCCTGGGACTACCGGATCTGGGATCTCGGCACCGCCTGGTATGTCGTCGTGCTGTGCTTCGTGCTAGACGACCTGCGCTATTATTGGGTGCACCGGATCGGTCATACCTCGCGGTGGGTCTGGGCGAGCCATGTGAACCACCACTCTTCCCAGCATTACAACCTGTCCACCGCCCTTCGGCAGAGCTGGACCGGAGAGCTTACGGGCATGATGATCCTGCAATTGCCGCTGATCTTCCTCGGCTTCCACCCGTTGATGGTGCTGTTCGTGGCGGGCATCAACCTCGTCTACCAGTTCTGGATCCACACCGAGGTGATCGGTAAGCTGCCGCGACCCATCGAGTGGATCTTCAACACGCCCTCGCATCACCGCGTGCATCACGGGCGCAACGCGCAATATCTCGACGCGAACTACGCGGGCACGCTGATCGTTTGGGACCGGCTCTTCGGTACCTTCGTGCCGGAGGGGGAGACGCCGGATTACGGGCTGGTGCACAACCTCGGCACCTTCAATCCGCTGCGGGTCGCGTTCCATGAATATGTCGGCATCTTGCGCGACGTGACGCAGCCGGGCATCACCTGGAAGGACCGCTGGAACTACGTCCAGAAACCGCCGGGTTGGAGCCATGATGGAAGCCGCCAGACCTCCGAGGACATCAAGCGCGCCCATGTCGCCCGCAATCCCGAGTTGGAGGGCACGCCGGGGCTGTAATCCATGAGGCTCGACCGGGCCCTGGTGGCGCGGGGCCTCGCGCCCAGCCGGTCGCGCGCGGCGCAGTTGGTGGCAGAGGGCGTCGTGCTGGTGGACGGCACCCCCGCCCGCAAGCCCTCGCTGGAGGTGGCGGACGCGCAGGCACTTGCCCTCACCCACGATCCGATCCCCTGGGTCAGCCGCGCGGCGCTGAAGCTCGTGCATGCGCTCGATGCGTTCGAGTTGGCTCCGCACGGCATCGCGCTCGACCTCGGGGCCTCCACCGGCGGGTTCACGCAGGTGCTGCTGGAACGCGGGGCGGGGCATGTCTACGCGCTCGATGTCGGGCACGGGCAGCTGCACCCGGACATCGCCGCCGACCCGCGCGTGACGCGGATGGACGGGGTGAACGCGCGCGACATCACCGCCGACCTCCTGCCACCGCTCGACTGGATCGTCACGGATGTCAGCTTCATCTCGCTGGAAAAGGCGCTGCCGCCCGCGCTGGCGCTGGCCCGGCCCGGCGCACGGCTGGTCGCCCTCGTCAAACCGCAATTCGAGGTCGGTCCGGCCCATGTCGGCAAGGGCGGCATCGTGAAGGACGCGAGCGTGCGCGAGGCCGCCCGCGACCGGATCGCCGCCTTCCTGACCGCCGAGGGCTGGACGGTGGAGAGCACGACCCAAAGCCCGATCACCGGATCGGATGGCAATATCGAATACCTGCTGAGCGCGGTCCGCGGGTGAAGCGCCTTCTGCTCACCATCCTCGGCGTGCTGATGATCGGCTGGCTCGGCGCCGCGCTGTGGTTCCGCATGCAATACCACACGCTCTATTTCCCGTTCGACACGCAGAGCTACCCCGCCAGCATCGCGGGCGCTGGCGTCACGCGCGTCGATCTAGATGGCCTCGATGTGCTGCTGCACGAGCCTCGGGGCGACCGCCCCGTCATCCTCTACTTCGTCGGCAATCTCGGCAATCCGCTGCGGCAGGGGCCGGTGCTGCGCGAATACGTGGTCAACGGCTACGGCCTCGTCGCGCCGTCCTATCGGGCAGAGGGGGTGGGCGAAGGCCAACTGGTCGCCGATGCGCTCGCCGTCGCGCGGGCGGTGGACGACCTGCTGGCGGCGGACGTGCCGCCCGAACGTCTGGTCATCCACGGCACCTCCCTCGGATCGGGCATCGCGACCGCCGTCGCCGTGGAGGTCGCGGCCGCGGGCCTGATCCTGGAGACCCCGTTCACACGGCTCTGCGACGTGCCGGGGCGGCATGTGCCGCTGTTGCCCTATTGCCTCCTCAGCGGTGGCAACCGTCTCGCCACCATAGAGCGGATCGACCGGATCGAGATGCCGCTGCTGGTCCAGCACGGCGATATGGACCGGCTGGTGCCCTTCGACATGGGGCAGGCGGTTTTCGAAGCGGCGCG
The DNA here is from genome assembly GCF_032464675.1 of Roseobacter sp. HKCCA0434. Lineage (NCBI taxonomy): Bacteria > Pseudomonadati > Pseudomonadota > Alphaproteobacteria > Rhodobacterales > Roseobacteraceae > Roseobacter > Roseobacter sp. HKCCA0434. The sequence continues at coordinate 92,043 of NZ_JAWDKL010000004.1, read as the reverse complement.
GCAGCCCAAGCAGTTCATCGCCTATCCCGGCGGCGACCATAACGACCTGCGCCTGCACGGCGCGGGCATCGATGCGCGCGCCTTCGCCGACCGGGTCACGGCCCGCTGATCCCCCTTCTTCTTCGTTCAAATATCTCGGGGGGCGCGTCAGCGCGGGGGCAGCGCCCCCTCCACGCTCAAATCTTGGCGGCCAGTTCCGAGCCCTGCTTGATCGCGCGCTTGGCATCCAGCTCCGCCGCCACGTCCGCGCCGCCGATCACGTGGACGGTCCGGCCCGCCGCCTCCAGCCTGTCGGCCAGCTCGCGCAGGCTCACCTGCCCCGCGCACATCACCACCGTATCGGCCTCGACGACACGTGGATTCTCGCGCCCCTCGCCCGAGGAGATCTCGACCCCTTCGGGCGTGATCCGCTCGTAGTTCACGCCCGCGACCATCTGCACGTCCTTCATCTTCAAGGCCGCGCGGTGGATCCAGCCGGTCGTCTTGCCCAGGCCCGCACCCGGTTTCTTCGCCTTGCGCTGCATCATCGTGACGGAGCGGGGGGAGGGTGTGGGCTGCGGCCCTTCGGGGGCGAGGCCGCCGCGATGCTCCTCCGGATCGGCGACGCCCCACATCTTCAGCCATTCGTGCAGGTCCATCGTCGGGCTCTCGCCCGGCGCCTCGACCAGATAGTCCGACACGTCGAAGCCGATGCCGCCCGCGCCGATCACCGCGACGCGCTTGCCGACCTCGGCCTTGCCGCGCAGCACGTCCACGTAGCTGACGACATGCTCCGCGTCCTGCCCCTCGATGCCCGGATCGCGCGGCAGGACGCCCGTGGCGATCACCACCTCGTCGAAGCCCTCGAGCGCCTCCTCCGTCGCGACCGTGTTCAGCCGCTGCTCCACTCCGTGCACGTCGAGCATCGTGCGGAAGTAATCGACCATGTGCCAGAACTCCTCCTTGCCGGGGATCTGCTTGGCCATGTTGAGCTGCCCGCCGACCTCGCCATCCTTCTCGAACAGCGTGACCTTGTGGCCCCGTTCCGCCGCGACCAGCGCGGTCGACAGGCCCGCCGGACCTGCGCCGACCACGGCGACGGTCTTGGGCGCCTCCGTCGGTTCGTAGTTCAGCACCGTTTCGTGGCAGGCGCGCGGGTTGACGAGGCAGGAGGTCAGCTTGCCCGAGAAGGTGTGGTCGAGGCAGGCCTGGTTGCAGGCGATGCAGATGTTGATCTGCTCGGCCTTCCCCTCCGCCGCCTTTCGCATGAAATGCCCGTCGGCGAGCCAGGGCCGCGCCATCGACACCATGTCCGCACAGCCATCCGCCAGGATCGTCTCGGCCGTCTCGGGATTGTTGATGCGGTTCGAGGTGACGAGCGGGATCGACACTTCGCCCATCAGCTTCCTCGTCACCCAGGTGAAGGCCCCGCGCGGCACCGAGGTCGCGATGGTCGGCACCCGCGCCTCGTGCCAGCCGATGCCGGTATTGATGATCGTGGCGCCCGCCGCCTCCACCGCCTTGGCGAGCTGGACGACCTCCTCCCAGGTGGAGCCGTTGGGCACCAGGTCGATCATCGACAGCCGGTAGATGATGATGAAGTCGGGGCCCACGGCCTCGCGGCAGCGGCGCACGACCTCGACCGGCAGGCGCATCCGGTTCTCGTAGGAGCCGCCCCAGCGGTCCTCGCGCTTGTTGGTATGGGTGACGAGGAACTGGTTGAGGAAATAGCCCTCCGATCCCATGATCTCGACGCCGTCATAGCCTGCCTCGCGCGCCCGCTCGGCGGCCGTCACGATGTCGGCGATCTGCTTCTCGATCCCGTCCTCGTCCAATTCGGTCGGGGGGAAGGGGCTGATCGGCGACTTCACCGGCGAGGGTGCGACGCATTTCGGGCTGTAGGCATAGCGGCCCGCGTGCAGGATCTGCATGGCGATCTTGCCGTCCGCCGCGTGCACCGCGTCGGTGACGATGCGATGGTTTGCGATGTCCTGATCGGTAAACAGGCCCGCCGCCCCCGGCAGCACGCCGCCCTCCTCGTTCGGGGCCATGCCGCCCGTCACCATCAGCGCCGCCCCGCCCTCGGCCCGTTCGGCGTAATAGGCCGCCACCCGGTTCCAGTCGCCGAGCTCTTCGAGCCCGGTATGCATGGAACCCATGATCGCCCGGTTCTTCAGAGTCGTGAAGCCGAGGTCGAGCGGGGCGAGCAGGTTGGGATAGGCGGTCATGCGAACTCCTCCGGGAACAGGTCGGGCGCGGCCTTCGGACGGGCCGCTCTCCCGCCCGACCTTACGTGCACGGAAGGTTCTGTAAACCGGAACGCGGCGGAAGGTCAGGCGAGAGGCGAAGCCTCGACGATCGCTGCCGAGAAATCCAGATCCCTGTCGAAGCTGTCGTCGTTCCCGCCCGGCGACCGCATGCTGGTCGCGCCCCCGGCGGCAGCCACGCAGCAGGCGAGCGATGCCGGGAACAGGCGCGTGAGGGCGAGTCGCGCCGCGCGTCAGTCCCTCTCGGACGAGAAATCGGCGTCGTTCTCCAGCCCGTTTGCGTTGCGTCGCATCAGATGGGCGATCTCGGCCACGCTCAGCTTGCCGCACTCCTCGCGGCTCAGACCCACCGAGCGTTCCAGCTGCAGGCAGCCCTCCTCGGGCGTCATGTTGTAGGGCGGATCGTCATAGGGGCTGAGCGGACGGTCCACGCCCGCGCAAGCGGCGAGTGTGGAAACCAGGGTCAGCGTGGTTGCGATACGATACATGTGAAATCTCCTCGAAGCTGGGACAGCAACGCGCGAGCCCGCGCCAAGGCTCCACACGATTGCGTGACGGCGCGCGACGCGCTAGCACACGCCGGACCCTTGCCCGGAGAGCCCCATGCAGCAGATCACCCTGCGCCGCCCCGACGACTGGCACCTGCACCTGCGCGACGGGCCGATGCTGGAAGGGATCGTCGGCGAGAGTGCGCGCGACTTCGCCCGCGCCATCGTCATGCCCAACCTCGTGCCGCCGGTCGTGACGCGGGCCGACGCTCTGGCCTATCGCGACCGCATCCGCGCAGCGCTGGGCGATGACCCGTTCCGGCCCTGCATGACGCTCTACCTGACCGAGGCGACCGATCCCGACGACGTGGCCGCCGCCGCCGAGGATGGGCTGGTGACGGCGGTCAAGCTCTACCCCGCCGGGGCCACGACCAATTCCCAATCGGGCGTGCGCGATCTCGGCGAGGTGATGCCGGTGCTCGAGCGGATGGCCGCGATCGGCCTGCCGCTCTGCATCCACGGCGAGGTCACCACGCCCGAGGTCGACATCTTCGATCGCGAGGCGGTGTTCATCGAAACCGTGCTCGACCCGCTGCGCGCCCGCCTGCCCGAGCTGCGCATCACGCTGGAGCATGTGACGACGAAGGACGGCGTGGATTACGTCCGCGAAGCGGAGAAAAACCTCGCCTGTACGCTCACCACCCATCACCTCGTCATCGACCGCAACCACATGCTCGTCGGTGGCATCCGCCCGCATTACTACTGCCTGCCCATCGTCAAGCGGGCCGAGCACAAACGGGCCTTGCGCGCGGCGGCGGTGTCGGGGGACGCCCGCATCTTCCTCGGCACCGACAGCGCACCGCATGTCGACGCGGCCAAGGAGACGGGCTGCGGCTGCGCGGGCGTGTTCTCGGCCACCAATACCCTGCCGATCCTCGCGCAGGTCTTCGAGGAGGACGGCGCGCTCGACCGGCTGGAGGCGTTCACCTCGCTCAACGGCGCCGCCTGGTACGGCATGGACCCGAACGAGGCGACGATCACGCTGGAGCGGTCGGACGATCCCGTCACCTTCCCCGCGCGGATCGAGACCGGCGCCGGCCCGGTCACGGTCTTCGACCCGCAAATGGAAATTCACTGGCGCGTCGCGCGCTGACCGACACTCGGAAAGGACGACCATGTTCGCCAACACCTATCCCTCGGACGCGGAGATGGCGCGCCTGACCGCACGGATGCTTCTCGAAATCGGCGCGGTGCATTTCCGCGCGGACGAGCCCTACATCTTCACCTCCGGCATCGCAGCACCGGTCTATATCGACTGCCGCAAGCTCATTTCCTTCCCCCGCATCCGCGCGGCGCTGATGGACTTCGCCTGCGCCAAGCTGACCCGCGACGTCGGGTTCGAGGCGTTCGACGCGGTGGCGGGCGGCGAGACGGCGGGCATCCCCTTCTCCGCCTGGATTGCCGAGCGGCTGGCCCTGCCGATGCAATATGTCCGCAAGAAACCCAAGGGCTTCGGCCGCGATGCGCAGATCGAGGGCCTGATCGAGGAAGGCCAGCGCGTCCTGCTGGTCGAGGACCTGACCACCGATGGCGGCTCGAAGGTGAAGTTCGCCGAGGCCATCCGCACCGCGGGTGCCAGCTGCGATCACACGATGGTCGTCTTCTACTACGACATCTTCAAGGACGCGCCCGAGAAGCTGCGCGAGCACGGGCTCGAGCTGCACTGGCTCGCGACCTGGTGGGATGTGCTGGCCGAGGCGCGGGCGCAGGGCCATTTCGATGCCGCGACGCTGGACGAGGTCGAGGCGTTCCTGAACGCGCCGCTCGACTGGTCGGCGGCGCATGGCGGCAAGGCCGAAACCTCGGTCTGACACGCCGCCGAAATGCAAGAAGGCCCGCCAACCGGCGGGCCTTCTCCTTTGTCGACCTGAGCGGCGATCAGCCGTTCGGCGTGATGACCATTTCCACGCGGCGGTTCTGCGCGCGGCCAGCGGCCGTGTCGTTGGACGCGATCGGCTGGGTCTCGCCCGCGCCGGACACGATCAGGCGGTTGGAGGACACGCCGTTGGCGACCAGCACGTTGGCGACGGCGGAGGCGCGACGCTCGGACAGGTTCTGGTTGTAGTTCGCGTCACCCGTGGAATCGGTGTGACCCGTGATACGCACCGAGGAGTTCGGGTAGGTGCGCAGGTTGTTGGCCAGGACCGAGAGCTGGTTCTGGAAGCCCGGCGCGACGGTCGCGCTGTCGGTGGCGAAGGTGATCGACTCGGGCAGGGTCACGACCAGCTGGTTGCCGGTGTTCTGGATCTGCACGCCCGAGCCTGCGAGGTCGCGGCGCAGTTCCGCTTCCTGACGGTCGAGGGCGATGCCGATGCCGCCGCCTGCGGCAGCACCCAGCGCCGCGCCGACCAGCGTACCTTGCGTGTCACCGCCGACGGCCTGACCGGCCGCTGCACCCAGGGCCGCGCCGGCGAGTGCGCCGGTGTTGCGGTTGGCGTTCGGGCCCGTAGTCAGTGCACCTTCTGCGCATGCGGACAGGCTGAAGCCGGCGATCAGAAGTGCACCGGCGGATTTGAGAGCAAAGGTCATGTATAGTTCCCCATAGTTAAGGCGTAGTCGGCCCATTAACGCGACTCGGTGTCGCTGCGTTCCGAAGAAACTGTAGCGCACCGTGCGAATGTCCACATTCGCCGCATGGTTGCACGTCACGAGTGTTCACTCGCCTTCACAGGGATGTGTGGGACATGGCCTTGAGCTCTTCCATCACCGCGACGAGCTCCGAGGTGATGCCGGGTTCGGACAGGGCGTGGCCCGCCGTCGTGACCATGCGCAGATCCGAATCCGCCCAGGCCCGGTGCAGGTTCCACGCGCTCATCGGCGGGCAGACCATGTCGTAGCGGCCCTGCACGATATAGCCCGGTATCCCCTTCAGCCGCGGCACGTCGCGCAGGATCTGCCCTTCCTCGATCCAGCCCAGATTGGTGAAGTAGTGATTCTCGATCCGGCTGAAGGCGCGGGCATATTCCCCGGCCCCGCCCGAGGATCGCCCGTGGCTCTCCAGCACGGCGAGGTTCGATTCCCACGCGGCCCAGGCGCGGGCATAGCGCACCTGCTCGGCCCGGTCGGCACCGAACAGGCGTCGGCGATAGGCCGCGATCATGTCGTCGCGCTCGGCCTGGGGGATCAGGGCGCAGAACCGCTCCCACTCCTCGGGCCAGAACCGTCCCGCGCCACCATTGTAGAACCAGTCGAGCTCGCCTTGCGTCATCAGGAACACGCCGCGCAGGATCAGCCCGCGCACCCGCATCGGATGCGCCTGCGCATAGAGCAGCGCCAGCGTCGCCCCCCAGGAGCCGCCGAAGACGTACCAGCTCTCGATGCCCAGATGCTCGCGGATCCGCTCGATATCGGCGATCAGGTGGTGGGTCGTGTTGTCGTCCACGCTCGCATGCGGGGCGGACCGTCCGCAGCCCCGCTGGTCGAACAGCACCGCGCGATAATGGTCGGGGTCGAAGAAGCGCCGCATCGCCGGGCTGCACCCGCCCCCCGGTCCCCCGTGCAGTACGACGACCGGCACGCCGTCGTCGCGGCCCGACTGCTCGACATAGAGCCGATGCCCGTCGCCCACCTCCAGCACAAGCTGGGCGGAGGGTTCCCGCGGGGGGTAGAGACTGCGCCGATAGGGCGCGCTGTTCCGGCTTCCGTGTTCGCGCATGATCGCACTATGTCCTATCGGAACGGCGAAGAAAATCCATCGAAAGGCTCGATATGTCCGTATCTTCCAGCGTCAACGACGGCGAGATCGCCAAGTTCCAGGCGATGGCCGACGAGTGGTGGGACGAGGAGGGCAAGTTCAAGCCGCTCCACATGCTCAACCCGACGCGGCTCGACTACATCACGCGGCAGATCGCGGGCGAGTTCGGGCGCGACCTGACCGCCGACCGACCCTTCGAGGGGCTGCGGCTGCTCGACATCGGCTGCGGCGGCGGCCTGCTGGCGGAGCCGATGGCCCGGCTGGGGGCGGACGTGGTCGGCGCCGACGCGGCGGAGCGCAACATCCCGGTGGCGAAGCTGCATGCCGAGCAATCCGGCCTCGACATCGACTACCGCCACACCACGGCGGAAGCCATCGCCGAGGGCGGCGAGCGCTTCGACGTCGTGCTGAACATGGAGGTGGTCGAGCATGTCGAGGATCCCGCGAGCTTCCTCAAGACCTGCGCGGATCTGCTGAAACCCGGCGGGCTGATGGTCTGCTCCACGCTCAACCGCAATCCCAAGAGCTTTCTCTTCGCCATCATCGGGGCGGAGCACGTCATGCGCTGGCTGCCCAAGGGGACGCACGAGCATTCCAAGTTCATCACGCCCGACGAGCTTTACGAGCTGATCCGCATGGCCGGGCTCGAGCCGGTGGACCGCACCGGGTTCAAGTTCGACTTCCTGCGCTGGGACTGGGGCCTCGATCCCCGCGATCTCAGCGTCAACTACGTGACGGCGAGCGTGAAGCCCTCCGCCTAGCGCAGGCGCGGCGGCTTGTCGGGGTCGGAGCCGGGGGCGATCACCTCCCGCACCGGCTCGGCGGGCTGCGGGATCTCGAACCCCATCGCGCGGGTGCGCAGGGTCTCGACGATCTGCGTGCCGCCCGCCACGAAGGTGATGTCGAGCGCACCCGCCTCCAGACCCGACAGCCGCACCGCCTCCGCCATCGCCTCGGCGATCTGGGGTTGGGCCTGCGGCAGCGCGTCGACGAGGGCCAGCATATGCCCCTCGCTGCCGTCGCGATAGCGCACGCCGGCCAGCCACGCCTCGCGCGCCAGCCCTTCCAGGACCGGCAGCTTGGCGGCCAGCGCCTCCAGCAGCACCTGCGGCACGCCGCGCGGCGCCCGGACCTCCCGCACCGCCGCCTCGCGCACCTGCGTCAGGTCTGCCAACTGCTCCACCGCCCAGTCGAGCGCCTCCACCGGCAGGATCGTCTCGGACGGATGGCCCCCGAGATTGAGCGCCAGCCCGATCCGCTCCGCCGCCAGCAGGCCGACCAGCCGCCGCCCCGACAGCGCGGCGAACGGGGCGGCCCCTTCCATGAACTCCGCCATCCGCCGGTCCCGGTCGAAGGCGAGCGCGATGCGCCCCTCGCCGGTCTCCAGCACCACGGGGCGGATCGCGGTCTCGCCCGCCTCCTCCTCCAACGGCACGTAGAGCTCCGCCTCCAGCAGGCGGCTCCAGAAGCGGGGGCGCAGGCTCTCGTCCGCCTCGGCGGCGAGATGGGCGTGGTCGAGCGGGGTCAGGTCATCCATGCGGGCCGGTTTGCCCGTCCGCGCGGGCCAAGGCAAGCGACACCGCGTCGCGCAGGGCGGGCACGACCTCCGTATCGAACCAGGGATTGCGCTTCAGCCAGCCGGTATTGCGCCAGCTCGGATGGGGCAGGGGAAAGGTCTCCGGCCCGAACTCCCGCCATCGCGCCACAGTGTCGGTCAGCCGCCCGCGCGTGCCCAGATGCCAGGCCTGCGCATGCGCGCCGATCAACACCCGCACCCGGATCTGCGGCATTTGGCCCAGCGCGCGCTCCCGCCAGGTCGCGGCGCAGACCTTCGGGGGCGGCAGGTCCGACCCGCGCGCATCGTATCCGGGAAAACAGAACGCCATCGGCAGGATCGCGAAGCGGTCCCGATCGTAGAAGGCCGCGCGGTCCACGCCCAGCCAGTCGCGCAGCCGGTCGCCGGAGCGGTCGTCGAAGGGCTTGCCCGACAGGTGCACCCGCATCCCCGGCGCCTGCCCGACGATCAGCACCGGCGCGCGATCCGACAGCCACGGCACCGGGCGTGGCCGGTGCTGCGTCGCGGTCGCCGCGAAGCGCTCGGCACAGATGCGGCAGGCGCGCACCTCCTCCTCGAAGGCGGCGACGCTCATGCCAGCGCGTCCCGCACCCGCGCGCGCAGGTCGGGCAGTACCTCGGCCTCGAACCACGGGTTGCGCTTCAGCCAGGGCGTGTTGCGCCAGCTCGGGTGAGGCAGGGGCACGCACTTCCCGAAACCCTGCCAGTCGCGCACGGCTTCGGTCATCCGTGTCGTGCCGAGCATCCGCCGCTGCGCCAGCCCGCCGATCACCAGCACCAGCCGCAATTCCGGCAACACCGACATGACCCGGTCGTGCCAAGTCCGCCGACAGATCGCGGGCGGCGGCAGGTCGCCCCCCGCCGCGTCATGCCCCGGAAAGCAGAAGCCCATCGGCACGATGGCCAGCGTGCCGGGCGCGAAGAACGTCTCCTCGTCCAGCCCCATCCAGTCGCGCAGCCGCACCCCCGACGGATCGCGGAACGGGATCCCCGAGGCATGCGCCCGCGCCCCCGGCGCCTGGCTGGCGATGCCGATCCGGGCGCGCGGGTGCAGATGCACGATGGGCCGCGGCACATGCCCGCTCGCCGTCGCGGCGAAGCGCCCCTCGCACAGGCGGCAGGCGAGAAGCTCCGCGCGGGTTTTCGCAAAATTCTCCATGTTCCGCGCAGCTAGTCCGGCATGCGCGGGACGCCACGCCCATTGCGAGCGGCCCCCCGCCTTGCTAGGAACCGGCCTCAGCACCGTCACCCGAACGAGGATCGCCGATGTACCGCGTCTGGAACTTTCTGAGCGCCTATTCCCTGCTGCTGGTTTTCGGAGCCCTGCTGGCGCTCGCCTGGGCCAATATCGACTATGACAGCTACCATCATTTCGTGGAGTACCCGATCTGGGACTACGCGCCGATCGGTCACTACCATGACGGTCACCGGACGCTGACGCTGCACTACCTCATCAACGACGTGCTGATGGCGCTGTTCTTCGCCATCGCGGGCAAGGAGGTGTGGGAGGCCGTCGCCCTCAAGGACGGAAGCTTGCGCGGCAAGAAGGCGCTGACCCCGCTGATCGCCACCTCGGGCGGTATCCTCGGGCCGGTCGCGGTCTATTTCGGCATCGCGCTGCTGATGGGCGGGACGACCTTCGCCGACACGTCGAACGGCTGGGCCATCCCGATCGCGACCGACATCGCCTTCGCATACCTGATCGGGCGGCTGATCTTCGGCAACGGACACCCGGCGGTGGGCTTCCTGCTGCTGCTGGCCATCGCCGACGATGCGATCGGTCTGATCATCCTCGCGATCTTCTATCCCTCGGGGGAGCTGGCGCCCGAATGGCTGCTCCTGTCGCTGGCGGCAGCGGTGATCGTGTTCTTCGTCTTCAACTCGCTGCCGCGCCGGATGGACCGGGGCGACCAGTCGCGCACCCGCTCGACCTGGATGCGCACGAAGCTCGGCGTCTGGCCCTACGTGATCGCTGGCTGCATCAGCTGGTACGGCTTCATGCGGGCGGGCATCCACCCCGCGCTGGGCCTCCTGCCGATCATCCCCGCGATCCCGCATGCCGACCGCGCCTTCGGCATCTTCGCCGATGCGGAGCGGCATCTGACCGACCTCCTGAACACGCTGGAGCATGCGCTGAAAAGCCCGGTGGAGGTCATCCTCTTCTTCTTCGGCCTCGCCAATGCGGGCGTTCTGTTCAACGCCGTGGGTGATGCCACCTGGCTGGTGCTCGCGGGCCTGCTGGTGGGCAAGCCCATCGGCATCTGGTTCATGGGCTGGCTGGCCGCCGGACCGATGCGCCTGGGCCTGCCGCAGGGGATGAAGACCGCGGACCTGTTCGTGCTGGGCTGCGTCGCGGCGATCGGCTTTACCGTGTCGCTCTTCATCGCCTCGGTGGCGTTCGAGCCGGGCTTCGTGCAGGATTCGGCGAAGATGGGGGCGCTTTTGTCCTTCTCCGCCGCGATCATGGCCTTCGTCGCGGCCAAGGTGTTCAAGACCGAAAAGATGGAAGGCGGGAATTAACCCCGCCTTCACCCTGTACAGGCCACACCGGGTCCGAGGGAGAGCATCCGCCAGGTGATCGAGTTCCGGAACGTCAGCAAGTCCTACTGGACCGGGGTGCGCCGCAAGGTGATCCTCGACCGCGCGACGTTCCGGGTCGAGCTGGGCCAGTCGGTCGGCATCCTCGCGCCCAACGGCACCGGCAAGACCACGCTCATCAACATGATGGCCGGCCTGACCAAGCCCGACGAGGGATTTATTCTGCGCGAGAGCCGCATCTCGTTCCCGATGGGCTTCATGGGTGTGGTCGACAACAAGCTCTCGGCGGCGGAGAACGCCCGCTTCGCCGGGCATTTCTACGGCGTCGATCCCGATTACGTCGAGGCGTTCTGCCGCTGGATGTGCGATCTGGAGGAATATTTCGAACAGCCGGTGCGCACCTATTCCTCCGGCATGAAGGGGCGGCTCAGCCTCGCGCTGCTGCTCAGCCTCGATTTCGACATCTACCTCGTGGACGAGGGGATGCCGACGATGGCCGATGCCGATTTCGTGCGCAAGGCCGGCGAGGTGTTCCGCGAGCGGCTGAAACATGCGACGCTCGTCATGGTCTCGCACATGCCCGCGCAGCTGGAGGCCTACGCCCAGCGGGCCGCGATCCTGAAGCATGGCCGCCTGACCTTCTACGACAGCCTGGAAGAGGCGAAGCAGTACTATGACTACACAAGGTGACGGCGACGCGGGCCTCGACCCGCAGCAGAAGGAGGAAGCCGAGCGCAAGGCGCGTCAGGCCCGCCGCCGTGCCAAGCGCCTGATGGCCGAGGCCCAGAACTGGGAGGAGCACTCCGCCAGCGACGGCCGCCTGCCACCGCCCGAGGGCGGTCCGGGCAAGCGGCAGGACGTGATGAAGGTCGCGGCAGAGCAGGACAAGACCGCCGCGCAGACACCGGACGATACCGACGGCGCCGCACCCGCCGCCCCTGCGAACCTGCCCGCCCCGCGCCGCGAGCAGAGCGTCGCGAAGGTGGAGCCGGGCGACACCGGCAAGGGCGGCACGACCACCAGCACGATCGACCCGCGCGAGGCGGAGATCCGCGAGATCCAGCGCGAGCTGGTCCAGCGCCGCCGTCGGCGGTTCGTGCTGCTCTGGCTGCGCCTCGCCTTCTTCGTGATGCTGCCGACCTTCCTCGTCGGCAACTACTACTACCGCCATGCCACGCCGTTCTACGCGACCGAGGCGAACATGCTGCTGGAGGCGTCGAGCGCGTCGCTCAACGCACCCTCCGCGGCGGGCGCGACGGCGGCGGCCAACGTGATCCGGGCCAGCATCGCGGTGCAGGACTTCCTCGTCTCGCGCGAAGCGCTGCGCATCCTCGATCAGGAGCTCGGGGTGATCGCGCATTACGCCGATCCCGCCATCGACCCGATCCAGCGCCTGCCCGCGGACGCGTCCGAGAACGAGGTCTACGCCTTCTACAAGGACCGCGTGCTCGTCGGCTTCGACATTACCGAGGGCGTGCTGCGGCTGGAGGTCATCGCCGCCACGCCCGACATGGCCTACGCGATGGCCAACCGCCTGATCGAGCTGGCCGAGGAGCGGGTCGTCACCATGTCCGACCGCAACCAGCAGAACGCGGTCGCCAGCGCCCGCGCCGCGCTGACCGATGCGGAAGTGCAGCTCGACACCGCCTACGAGCGGGTATTGGGGCTGCAGGAACAGCTCGGCATCTTCTCCGCCGATATCGAGGTGGGGCTGGTGCAGGGCCAGATCAGCTCGCTCACCTCCGCGTTGGAGGAGCGCCGCCTCAGCCTCGCCGCGCTTCAGGACAACGCCCGCCCCAATCAGGCGCAGGTGCGCGTCCTCAATGCTGAGATCGCCCGGCTGGAGGAGGCGATCGCCGAACAGCGCAGCCTCATCGTCAACGAGCAGAGCAGCGCCGATCGCGAGAGCCTCGCCCGCGTCAGCGCCGACCTCGCCCGCGCCGAACAGCAACTCGCCACGCGCGAACTGATGGTCGGGGCCGCCATCGAGGGGCTGGAGATCGCGCGACGGGAGGCGGCTCAGCAGTCGCTCTTCTTCGCCCGCGCGGTGAACCCCGTCCTGCCCGTGGTGCCGAGCTACCCGCGTGCCTTCGAATACACGGCACTCGCCTTCGTCATCTTCTTCGCCACCTACATGATGGTGAGCCTGACGATATCCATCCTGCGAGAGCAGATGTCCTATGGAGACTGACATGAAGACCGTCGCGATCCGCGATCTGACCATCGGCAACGACCAGCCGCTCACCTTCCTCGCCGGGCCGTGCCAGCTTGAAAGCCGCGACCACGCCTTCATGATCGCCGAGACGATGGCGAAGGCCTGCGCGGATGCGGGCGCTCAATTCGTCTTCAAGGGCTCCTTCGACAAGGCCAACCGCACCTCGCTCACGGGCAAGCGCGGACTTGGCATCGAGGAGGGGCTGCGCATCCACGAGGAGGTGCGAGAACGTTTCGGCTGCCCCGTCGTCACGGACATCCATACCGAGGAGCAGGCGGCGACCGTCGGCGCCGTGGTCGACATGGTGCAGATCCCCGCCTTCCTGTGCCGCCAGACCGATCTCTTGCTGGCCGCGGGCCACTCGGGCGCGGCGGTCAACGTCAAGAAGGGCCAGTTCCTCAGCCCCGCCGAGATGACCAACGTGGCCGACAAGATCGCCAGCACCGGCAATGAGAAGATCCTGCTGTGCGAGCGGGGCACCACCTTCGGCTACAACAACCTCGTCGCGGACATGCGCAGCCTGCCGATCATGGCGCGCACCGGCTACCCCGTGGTGATGGATGCGACCCACGCGGTCGCGCAGCCCGGCGGTCTGGGCGGCGCGTCGGGCGGCCAGCGCGAATTTGCGCCCGTGCTGGCCCGCGCGGCGGTCGCGCTGGGCGTGGCGGCGGTGTTCATGGAAACGCATCAGGACCCCGACAACGCCCCCTCCGACGGCCCCAACATGGTCCGCCTCGACGAGATGCCGGATCTCGTGGCGAGCCTCATGCGCTTCGATGCGCTCGCCAAGGAAACCCCGCTGCGGGTCTGACGGCACGACCCCCTTGCAGGCAAGGCGTTGCCGCATGGCCGCGATCTGCGCGCGTCGGGCAGGGCGGCCCGTTTCCCGTCCGTCTACGTGTCCGAAAGGCTGCGCCCGGACGCGCGTCGATCCGGAGGGGTGCAAGACTGAACCTGCCTATTCCCCGCCTCGGTCCGAAACGACCGAACGCGCTGCCCGGTGCTTGGCCTCAAAGCACCTGCGCCGCCGCCCAGCCGCTCGACCAGGCCCATTGGAAGTTGTAGCCGCCCAGCCAGCCGGTCACGTCGACGACCTCGCCGATAAAATGCAGCCCCGGCACGTCGCGCGCGGCCATCGTGCGACTGTCGAGCGCGGCGGTATCCACCCCGCCCAGCGTGACCTCCGCCGTGCGGTAGCCCTCGCTGCCCGCGGGCACCAGACGCCAGTCCGACAGCCTGTCGGCCAGAACGCGGAGCTCCCGGTCGGGCAGGTCGGCAAGGCGGCGTCCGTCCTCACCCGCCAGCATCTGCGCCAGCCGCTTCGGCAGCACCTCCGCCAGCATCGTGTGCACGGCCCGTCCGCCCGCGCGGCTGCGCAACTCGCGCAGCACCTCGAACGCGTCGGTCTCGGGCATCAGGTCCACCGCGATCGCGTCGCCTTCCCGCCAATAGGAGGAGACCTGCAGGATCGACGGCCCGCTCAGGCCGCGATGGGTGAACAGCATCCCTTCCCGGAACGCGGTCCCGTTGCAGCCGATCCGCGCATCCGTCGCGAGGCCCGCCAGCGCCGCAAACCCCGCCCTGTCCGCATCGCCGAAGGTCAGCGGCACCAGCGCCGGGCGCGTGTCCGTCACGGCCAGCCCGAACTGCCGCGCGATGTCGTAGCCGAGACCCGTCGCCCCCATCTTCGGGATCGACTTGCCCCCTGTGGCCACCACGACCGATCCGGCGGTGAAGCGGCCCTGCGCCGTCGCTACCCGCCAGCCCTCGCCGATCCGCTCCACGCCCTCGATCCCGCAGGACAGCCGCAGCGCGCCCCCGGCCTCGGCGAGGCCGTTGACCAGCATCGCCACGATCTCCTTGGCCGACCCGTCGCAGAACAGCTGCCCCAGCGTCTTCTCGTGCCAGCCGATGCCATGCCGGTCGACCAGTTCGATGAAATCATGCTGGGTGTAGCGGCGCAGCGCCGACTTCACGAAATGCGGATTGGCGCTCAGGAAATTCGCGGGAGCCGCGTGCAGGTTGGTGAAGTTGCACCGCCCGCCGCCCGAGATGCGGATCTTCTCGCCCGGTGCCTTCGCATGGTCGAGCACCAGAACGCGGCGGCCCCGCTCCGCGGCCATCCAGCCGCAGAACAGGCCCGCCGCACCGGCGCCCAGGATGATCGCGTCGTAGTCGTGGATCAGGAAGCGGCCTGCCGCTTGGAGAAGAACAGCGCCTGGCTGACCGTGGCGCGCACCTGCTCCTCGGTGAAGGGCTTGGTGATCAGGAAGGCGGGCTCCGCCCCCTGGCCGGTCAGCAACCGCTCGGGATAGGCGGTGATGAAGATGATCGGCTGGTTGGCCTCCTTGGCCAGGATGTCCGCCGCCGCGTCCGCGCCGCTCGACCCGTCGGCGAGGTGGACGTCCATCAGCACCAGGTCGGGTTCATGCGCCGCGTACATCTCGTTGGCCTCGCCATGCGTGCGCGCGTTGCCGACGGAGTCGTGTCCGAGCGAGCCGACGATCGCGTCGAGATCCATCGCGATCAGCGGCTCGTCCTCGACGATCATCACGCGCGCGGACAGGCCGCTCTCGATCTCCTCGGCGCCGATGCGGACCAGTTCGCCCGCCTCCTTCTCCGACAGGTCCATGATCTGCGCGACTTCCGAGACGGAGAACTGCTCCATCACCTTCAGCAACAGCGCCTCGCGCGCTCGCGGCGTCAGCTTCGACAGGCGGGCGGCGGCGATCCGTTCATCCTCGCTGAGATCCTCGGCTTCGCCCGCGGGGCGTCCTTCCTGCGTGATCCAGATCGAATGGAAGACCCGGAAGAGGCGGACATTGGCAGGGTTGTCACCGTTCATCAAAGACATGTCGGTGATGATCGCTTCCAACGTGCTGGCCGCGTAGGCATCCCCACGGGTCTGCGATCCCGTCAGGGCGCGTGCGTAGCGCCGCAGGAACGGAAGCTGGGTTTCGATCTCTTCGACAATCTTGCCGATATCATCCATAAGCGTGAAGTCCTTAGCAAAGGCGTCTTGCCGGTGGGTCGCGACCCGCCGAACCGCATACCTAATCGGGTTTTCGCGATTGACCATGCATCGCGTGGCGGAATGCGGGAAAAAACGCCCGATCAAGCCCTTTCGATCCAAGGATATATGGAACGGACCCGGCTTGCCCCGCGTTCAAGACATTGACGAAAGCCGTTCCGGGTACAGGTTCGCCTCCGTCGACGGTAATCGGGCAAAGGGCGAAAAAGGGCGGGATGCAAAAACGACGTTCCAACTTTTTCAACAAGCTCTCCCTGACCTGGCAGATCGTGCTCTTGCTGACGATTGCGCTGCTGCCGATCGGGGGGCTTGCGATCTACGAGACGATCCGCTCGAACGAACAGGCGGAATCGCTGGCCTCCTCGGCGCTGCTCGGGTTCGCCCAGCAGGCGGCGGAGCTGGAGCGGTTGGAAATCGCGGAGGGCTTCGGCGCGGCCAAGGCTCTCGGCCGAAATTCGGTCGTCTCGCGGGGCAGCGCGCAGGAGTGCGGGCGCGAGATGGCACGCTTCATCGCCGCGTCCGACCGCTATGTCTTCGCATCCTATACCGACGAGAACGGCATCATGGCCTGCTCCTCGGTCGCGGGGGCGGTGCGTGATTTCTCCGAAAGCGAGAATTTCCAGGATTTCGCGGCCGACCCGCGACGGACGGTGCGGGTGGTGGAATCGGGGAACGTGACCAATCGCGCGGTCCTGATCCTGTCCTCCCCTGTCTTCGTCGACGGCGCGTGGCGCGGCTTCGTCTCGCTCTCGATCCCGCGCGAGGTCATCCAGTTCCTCGACCAGGGCGCGTTCGGCGGCCCCGGCATCAACGTCTCCCTGATCGACGACGAGGGGAACATCCTCGCGCGCCCCAGCTCGCAGCCCGATGCGCTCGCCGACGATGCCGACTGGCTGCCGCCCGACGACTGGTCGGCCGAGGTGGAGGCGGTGCAGAGCCCCTACGTGTTCGAGGAGCGCGACCGCGCCGGCAACCGCCGGACCTATGCCTACGTCCCCATCGTGGAAGGCCAGATCGCAGGCCTCTTCGCCCGGTCCGAGGTCCGTCCCTCCGCCGTGGCGCTGCTGCCGATCCTGCAGGCGATCCTGCTGCCGATCCTCATCTGGATCATCTGCATCGGGCTTGCCTACATCTCGATGCAACGCCTCGTCGTGTCGGGCATCATGGACATCCGCCGGTCTGTCATCGCCTTCCGCCGCGGCGACCGCCAGCGCGCGATGGAGCCGATCCGCGGCGCGAGCGGCGAGCTGGAGGTGCTGGGCGACAGCTTCGTCGAGATGGCCCGCACCGTGGACGCCAGCGAGCGCGAGCTCAGCGGGCTGGTCGAGGAAAAGACCGTCCTGCTGCTCGAGGTCTATCACCGGGTAAAGAACAACCTGCAGCTGATGATCTCGATCATGAACATCCAGATCCGCAACACCGATGACGAGAGCGAGCGCACCATCATCCGCAACCTGCGCGAGAGGGTCATGGGCCTCGCGCTGGTGCACCAGCGTCTCTACGAGACGCCCAACCTCACCTCCGTCCCGGCGGACAAGCTGGTGCGCGAGATCGTCTCGAACCTGACCGACACGCTGACCACCAGCGGCACCGCGACCATCCTTAGCGAGCTCGACGCGATCAACCTGCATCCCGACCAGGCGGTGCCGTTCTCGCTTCTCGTGACCGAGGCGATGATGAACGCGCTGAAATATTCCGATACGGACGAGAATGACGGCCGCATCGACATCTCCATGAGCATCGATCCGGAGGAGACGGTGCGGCTCGACATCTCCAACTCCATCGCGCCGGACGAGCCGGGTGCACGTTCCTCGGGGCGCAACGGCATGGGCCAGCCGCTGATGCGTGCCTTCGTCATGCAGCTCGGCGGTCAGATGACCACCGCGCAGGAGGGGGACACCTATCGCGTCGAGGTTACCTTCAAGCGCGCCCGCATGGACGAGCGGGACAACACCCGCATCGGCATGCCGGGCCGCGACAAGAAGGAGCGGCTGGCCTCCTGACCTCCCGTCAGAGGATCCAGCGCGCCACGACCAGTCCACCCACGGCGGAGATGCCGGTCAGGAACCCGCCCCAGGCCGTGTCCATGGACACCATCGTCCAGTCCCAGTTCTTCATGACGGACATCGATGTGAACTCGTAGGTGCCATAGGCCATCAGCCCCAGCACGACCCCCCGTCCGAACACGGTCCACAGCGACGTGTCCGCACCGATCCCGGCCGAGCAGAAGAACAGGATCCCCATTACGTAGAAGGCGTAGAACCCGCCCGCGACGGCGATCTTGGGCTGGTCGCGCATCATGTCGCCGATGCGCGCCTCGAAGATGTCGAGCACCACCAGCCGCAGCCAGACGAAGTCGATGCCGAGGAAGATGATCAGCGTCGCGAGGTAGAGGACGATCAGGTCGGTCGGTTGCAGGCTCATGTCGGATCCCCGTTTGTGATGATCTGTCGAATTGGCGCGCCGGGTCACGCGGTAAAGCGCGAGCGGCGTTTCGCCTCAGACCCGGCTTATGTCAGGATGGCGTGCTCGACGAACCGGTAGAGCCCGAACGCGGCGATGACGAGCGATCCGGGCACGACGATCCCCCGCCGGTACCAGTCCC
Source organism: Roseobacter sp. HKCCA0434 (assembly GCF_032464675.1). Taxonomy (NCBI): domain Bacteria; kingdom Pseudomonadati; phylum Pseudomonadota; class Alphaproteobacteria; order Rhodobacterales; family Roseobacteraceae; genus Roseobacter; species Roseobacter sp. HKCCA0434. The sequence continues at coordinate 73,591 of NZ_JAWDKL010000004.1, read as the reverse complement.
GGTCGCGCAGCGCCGCCGCGAGCAGGCCGAGCAGCGCCAGTGCCACCCCCACCTGCAGGACAAGCGCGCCGAGCGTGAGCGTGAGCGGCGCGGCATCGCCCGCCAGCCACAGCCCGGCCAGCACCCCGAACAGCGCCACGACCGGCCAGCGCCACCAATGGACCCGGCGCAGGATCAGGTTCTCGAGGCCGATATAGGCGATCGACAGTCCCATCAGCGCGGGAACGACGGCGCCGGTCGCGGACGGCCCGAACCGCGCCGCCAGCAATTGCAGCGAGACCAGCAGCGCCAGCTGGCCGAGCACGGGCCGCAGCCGCGGGTCCAGCAGGACCAGCCCGACGACGAAGGCGAGCTGCGCCGCGCTCGCCGACAGCGCCTGCCGGATCGTCTGCAGCAGGCCGCCTGCCGACCCGCCGACCGGCATCGCGAATTCCCCCGAGACGGCGCCCGTCAGAAGGTACTCCGAATGCACCTCCGCGCCGGCCGCATCGTCGACGTTCAGGATCACCGGCCCGCTCTCGTTCAGCCAGGCGAGCTGCGCGCCGGGCTGCGCGTCGGTCGCCACGCGGTAGGTCAGGATCGAACTGCGCGCGAATTCCGTGTCGCCCACCTCGGGCACCTCGACCGCGACGCGCTCGGCGGTGAGATCCGCGCCCCCGGCCTGCAGGCGGAACGCGTCGAGGCCCTGCCGTTCCAGCTCGTCCGCCAGCGCATCGGGGGGCAGCAGGCGGTAGCGGTCGTAGATGGCGGCTTCGGGGGCCGCATCGGTGTCGTCATGTCCGTCGCCGATCCCGGCGAGGGCCGCTTCGAGGTTCAGCTCCAGCGTGATTTCCACCCCGCCCTCGGCCGGGGCGATCCGCAGGAAGGCCGGCATGATCTCGTGCGCCGACGCGACGGTCGCGCAACTGGCGAGAGCGAGGCAGAGCAGGATGGAGCGCAGCATTGGATGTCCCTCGGCGGATGCGCGTGCAGCCTACAGCCGACGGGCGGTCTGGCAAGCGCACAAATCCGCGGGCGGTAAGGAAACGGTAAGGGTCAGCGGCGATGAAGGACCGGGAGAGGAGAGCCGATGGCCGACGATTCGACTTCGCTGGAACTGCCGCCACGGGCCGATCTCGCCGCGGCCGAAGCGCTGCGCGACGCCGTGCTCTCGGCCGATCCCGACCGGCCGGTCGAACTCGATGCGGGCCATGTCATGCAGATGTCCGCGCCAGCCGCCTTCGTCATCCTCTCCGCCGCACGGCGCGCGGGCGGCTTCGTCCTGCTGCGTCCGACCGAGTGCGTGACGCAGGCCTTTTCCACCCTGGGTCTCTTCGCCCAGATGATGAAGATGGAGATGCGCTGATGAAGAAGGTGCTCGCCATCGACGACACGCGCAGCATGCTCGCCTCGCTGGTCGACTGCCTCGAGGATGCGGGCCATTCCGTGACCTCGGCGGGCGACGGCCTCGAGGGGCTGGCGCGCCTGCGCGAGGACCCGCCCGACATCGTCATCACCGATCTCAACATGCCGCGCATGAACGGCCTGAAATTCATCGAGGCCGCGCGCCAGACGGTCGAGGGTCGCACGATCCCCATCCTCCTGCTGACCACCGAAACCGCGCAGGAGCTCAAGGTCGAGGCGCGGCGCCTGCGCGCGACAGGCTGGCTCAGCAAGCCGTTCGATGCCGACCAGATCATCGGCCTCGTCGACCAGTTGGCCTGAAGGAGGACGAGGTGGAGGAAGACTATGCCCAGCTGTTCCTGACCGAATGCGACGAGCTGCTGTCGGAGTTGCAGGACGTCCTGTCCGGCCTCGACCCGCAGGCACCGGACGCGGAGGAGATCGATCGCGCCTTCCGCGCCGTCCATTCGGTCAAGGGCGGGGCGGCGGCCTTCGACCAGCCGCAGCTCGCCGCCTTCACCCATCATTTCGAGGAGGTGATGGACGGTCTGCGCGGCACGCGCATCGCCCTCGACGACACCGTGCTCGACCTTCTGGTGCGAGGCTCCGACATGATGGCCGCGCTGATCGAGGCGGCCCGCGGCGGGCCGGCTGTGCCCGACGCGCGGATCGAGCAGGTCATGCAGGGCTTCGCCGGGCTGTGCCCGCCTGAGGCCGATGCCCGATCGCCGCTGGCCGAGGCCACCCCCCCATCGGACGAACCGGTCGATCCGATCGAACCGGACGCCCCGCCCGGCCCCGACCCGGACGGCAACACCACCGTCACCTTCCGGCCGGAACCGGACTTCCTTCTGTCGGGCCACGATCCGCTGAGGATGTTGCACGCGGCTGCGCGCATCGGCCTGATCCATGCGGAGCCGGGCGGAGAGATCCCCGATCTCGACGCGCTCGACCCGACACACTGCCCGCTGACATGGCAGCTCACCTTCCGCGACACGCCATGCGACGTGCTGCGCGACTTCTTCTCGATCTACGACCTGACGGCGCGGGTCGAAGGCCTGCCCGACCGGGACGCGCAGATCGCGCCACCCGCGACCGACCGCCATGTCGCCGAGGTGCCCCGCATGCGCGGCGCGGGCCAGTCCCTGCGCGTGGCGCTGTCGCGCATCGACCGGCTGGTCAACCTGGTGGGGGAGATCGTGATCACCCAGGCCGCCGTCGCGCAGCGGATCGAGACGGCGGGCACCGGTGCCGCGGGCGGGCTGACCCCCGTGATCGAGGCGCTGTCGCGCCAGGTGCGCGAGATGCAGGACAGCGTCATGGCGATCCGCGCGCAGCCGATCAAGTCGGTCTTCAGCCGCATGCCGCGCATCGTGCGTGACCTGTGCGAAACGCTGGAGCGGGAGGTCCGCATCGAGGTCAGCGGCGAGGAGACCGAGGTCGACACCTCGGTGATCGAGCAACTGGTCGAGCCGCTCACCCACATGATCCGCAACTCGATGGATCACGGGATCGAGGCGCCCGAGGACAGGATCGCGGCGGGCAAACCGCGCCACGGCCTGTTGCGGCTGACTGCGCGGCATCGGGGCGAGCGGGTGGTCATCACGCTGGAGGATGACGGGCGCGGCCTCGATCGCGAGGCGATCCTGGCATCCGCCATCCGCAAGGGGCTCGTCGATGACGGGCACGACCTCATGCCCGAGGAGATCGACAACCTGATCTTCCTGCCCGGCTTCTCGACCAGCGAGAGCGTCTCGAACATATCCGGCCGCGGCGTGGGGATGGACGTCGTCCGACGCAAGATCCAGGGCTTGGGCGGACGCTGCGTGCTCAGCTCGCAGCCGGGGCAGGGCACCCGCATCCAGATCAACCTGCCGCTGACGCTCGCGGTGCTCGAAGGGATGATCGTGCAGATCGGGCAGGAGCGCTACGTGCTGCCGCTCGCCTCCGTGACCCAGGCGCTCGAGATCCGGCCCGAGCAGCTCGAACGCCTGCCCGGAGGCAACCGCGTCGTCCGGCACAAGGAGGGCTGGCTGCCGGTCTGGCACCTGCCCGAGCTTTTCGGACAGGCGGCGGAGGACGGCCCGCCCCGCACCCGTCTCGCCCTCGTCGTCGATACCGAGACGGAGGGCCACATCGCGCTGGTGGTGGACGGCCTGCTGGGCCAGCGGCAGGTCGTCCTCAAATCGCTCGAACAGCATCCGGGCAATACCTGCGGGCTCGCCGGGGCCACGATCATGGGCGACGGGCGGGTCGCGCTGGTCCTCGACCTCACCGCCTTGATGGAGCGGCGGATGCGCGGCGAGCGGCTCGCGCGCAGGCCCGACAAGCAGCCGGAGATGGAGCTCACATGACCCGAGACAGACCGACAGCCGATCCCGCCGATGCGACGGATTCGGGCGAACGGGGCCGACAGTTCCTCAGCTTCTGCATCGACGGGCGGACCTACGGCGTCGACGTCGCGGATGTGCGCGAGATCCGGCAATGGGCGCCCGTCACGCCGTTGCCGGAACGACAGCTGGACACGCTGGGGGTCCTCAACCTGCGCGGCACGATCGTCAGCGTGCTCGACCTGCGCGTCCGCTTCGACGCGCCCAGCCCCGAGCCGACGCCGACGAACGTCGTCATCATCGTCGAGGCCGCGGGCCGGACCACCGGCCTGCTGGTCGACACGGTCTGCGACATCCTCGACGTACAGGAGGACGAGCTCAGCGCGGTTCCCGCGGCCGCGGGACTGGATCGGGGCACTCAATGCCTGCGGCACATCGTGGCGCGCGACGACGGCATGGTCGGGATCCTGGACGTCGCGGCGCTGACCGGTGATCCGGTCGAGGCATAGGGCCGGAATGGAACGAGGGGACGGGGTAAGGATGACACGGGGAATTCATGTTCTGATCGTAGACGACAGCAGGCTGATGCGGCGGATGATCGGCGACATGCTCAGCGCGCGCGAGGAGATCCGGCAGATCTCCTTCGCCGCCGATGTCGAGGCGGCGGAGAGGTTCCTCGCCGACCGCAGGCCGGATGTCGTGACGCTCGACCTCGAGATGCCGCAGACCAGCGGCATGACCTTCCTCGAACGGTTGATGCGCGACTGCCCGCTTCCGGTCGTCATGGTTTCGGCCCTCACGCCCCGTGGCGGGGATGCCAGCATCGCGGCGCTCGAATGCGGCGCGGTGGACGTCGTGCCCAAGCCGACGGGCCTCGACGCGATGGACGGGTTCCGCCACAGCCTGCAAGAGGCGGTGGTCTCGGCGGCCGGGGCGCATGCCGACCAGGCCCTGCGGACCGGTGGCGCCGTGACGACCGCGGCCCCGGATCTCGGCCGGGTCGAGCGGCCCCGCCTCATCGGTCTTGCCGCCTCGACCGGCGGGGTCGGGGCGCTGTCGCTCCTGCTGCCGAGCCTGCCTCCGGATGCGCCGCCGGTGCTGATCACCCAGCACATGCCCGGACCCTTCATCGAGCGGCTGGTCGCCCGTCTGCACCTCAAGTTCGACCGCGACATCGCCGTCGCGCGCGAGGGCGAGCGGCTTCGCGACGGCGTCATCCGCTTCGCGCCCGGCCATCGCGACCTGATCCCGGTCGAGGGCGCGGATGGTGTCTCGGTACGTCTCGAAGCGGGCAGGACCGCGACGTCCCCTTGCGCCGACCGCATGTTCAAGGCGATGTCGCGGCTCGGCGGCGCGCGCATGGGGGCCGTGCTGACCGGCATGGGCCGCGATGGCGCGCTCGGGGCCCTGGCGCTCAGGCGATCGGGCGGGCACGTGCTGGCGCAGGACGAGGCGACGAGCGTGGTCTTCGGCATGCCGCGCGCCGCCGCGGAACTCGGCGGCATCGACGAGGTGCTGCCGATCGAGGGCATCGCCGCGCATCTGTCCACGATTTGTAAACCTCTCTCGCGCAGGGTCGCGCTGTGAACCAAGGAGAGTAGGATGCCGTCCGCCCGAACCCTCACCGTGCTGGTCGTCGACGACCAGCAGAGCATGCGCGGCCTCGCGCGGCAGTGCCTCGCCCGTCTCGGCGTCCAGACGGTGTCGCTCGCCGCGACGGGGGAGGCGGCGCTCGACATGATGGCGGAGCGCAAGTTCGACCTCGTGATCTCCGACCTCAACATGCCCGGTCTCAGCGGGGTGCAACTCGCGCAGAAGATCAAGGCACACCCGGTCTACGCGAAGACGCCGGTCTTCCTCGCCACCTCGGACGCATATCGCGACGAGGCGGAGGATGCGACCGTGGACCATTTCGTGGCCAAGCCGTTTTCCGTCGCCGACATGCGCGGCGCGATCGAGGAGCATCTGGGCGCCCTGACCTGAGACGCATCCGCGTTTTTACCGTTTGATAAAAAAACGGACCTGTGCCACGCTTTCCCCAACGGAGCACGGGAAAGGGAGGCGCGCTTGTCCAATACCACGCGAACCGAGGGTATCGTCGCCGGGCGTCTGGCCGGCGAACAGTACGAGGTCAATTTCGGCGATCTCTACGCGCCGCTCGACGCGCACGAGGCACAGGTGGCCGCGGATCGCTGCTATTTCTGCCACGACGCGCCCTGCATCACCGCCTGCCCGACCTCCATCGACATCCCGCTCTTCATCCGCCAGATCGCGACCGACATGCCCGCGGCGGCGGCGAAGACCATCTTCGAGCAGAACATCCTCGGCGGCATGTGCGCCCGCGTCTGCCCGACCGAACAGCTCTGCGAGGAGGCCTGCGTGCGCGAGGCCGCCGAGGGCAAGCCGGTCGAGATCGGCCGCCTGCAACGCTTCGCCACCGACACGCTGATGATGCGCGAGGAGCATCCGTTCGAACGTGCCGCCCCCACGGGCCGCAAGGTCGCCGTGGTCGGCGCGGGCCCCGCGGGCCTCGCCGCCGCGCACCGGCTCGCCACGCACGGGCACGAGGTCACGCTCTACGAGGCGCGGCCCAAGCCCGGCGGTCTCAACGAATACGGCATCGCCGCCTACAAGACGCCCGAGGATTTCGCCCAGGCCGAGGTCGCCTGGCTCATGCGCATCGGCGGCATCACGCTGCAGCACGACACCATGCTGGGCCGCGACATCGACCTCGACACGCTTGCGGGCGAGTTCGACGCCGTGTTCCTCGGCATGGGGCTGGGCGGCGTCAACGCGCTGGGGCTGGAGAATGACGGCAAGGAGGGCGTGCAGGACGCCGTCCGCTTCATCGACTGGCTGCGCCAGACGCCCGATAAATCCGAACTGCCCATCGGCCGCCGCGTCGTGGTGATCGGTGGCGGCATGACGGCGGTGGACGCCGCGGTGCAATCCCGCCTGCTCGGCGCCGAGGACGTCACCATCGTCTATCGCCGCGGCCAGGATCGGATGAGCGCCAGCCGCAAGGAGCAGGACCACGCCACAAGCGAGGGCGTCCGCCTGATCTGCAACGCGCAGCCTGTCGCCATCCACGGCAACGGGTCGGTCGCGGAGGTCGAGTTCGAATACACCGCCGACGGCGACACCGGCCTCGCCGGCACCGGAGAGACCTTCCGCCTCAAGGCCGACCAGGTTTTCACCGCCATCGGCCAGACGCTGGGCGAGGTGCCGCTGGAACTCGACGGCCGCAAGATCGCGGTCACCGGCGCGGGCCGCACCAGCCGCGCGGGCGTGTGGGCCGGCGGCGACTGCGCCGCGGGCGGCGACGACCTGACCGTCACGGCGGTGGCCGAGGGCCGCGACGCGGCGGAGGACATCCACGCCATGCTGTCGGGCGCCGACTGATGCCCGAACTGCCCGAGGCGCAGTCCAATCTCGGCCGCGTCCGTGAGGGCGCGCTGAACCGGACCGTCCGGGCGATCACGCTGGGCGAGACCTCCCATGTCGATCTGCCTTCCGAGGCGGAGCGCGACCGGCTGGTCGGGCACCGGTTCACCGAGACCCGCCGCCATGGCAAGACGCTCTTCGTCGGCTCCGCCTCCGGCCCGTGGCTCGCGATCCATCTCGGCATGACCGGCTCGCTGCGGGTCTACGATGAAGGCGACGCGCCGGATTACGCCCGCCTGACGGTCGAATTCGAAGGCGACCGCCGCCTCGCCTTCCGTTGCCCGCGCAAGCTCGGCTCGGTCGAGCTGGTCGAGGATCCCGAGACCTACGTGGCCGAGCAGGGCTACGGCCCCGACGCGCTCGACATCGACGAAGACAGTTTCGCCGACACCATCGGCACCAGCGACGGCGCGCTGAAATCCGCGCTGATGGACCAGAAGAAGCTCGCCGGGCTCGGAAATCTCTGGTCGGACGAGACGCTGTTCCAGTCGGGCCACGACCCGGAGGCCGCGGGCAGCGACCTCACCGACGGGCAGCTGTCGGACCTGCACGCCACCATGCGCGCGGTGCTGCAGGGCGTGCTCGACACCGGCGCGAACTACGAGGATCTGCCGGGCACCTGGCTGATCCACCGCCGAGAGGACGGCGCGCAATGCCCGCGCTGTCCCGGCACCATCCGCAAACGGCAGGTCGGCGGACGCTCCGCCCATGCCTGCGACCAGCATCAGGGCTGATGCCCCATCCTTGAGGAGACAGGACCATGGCCGATCTTTCCATCGATTTCGCGGGCATCAAGTCGCCCAACCCGTTCTGGCTGGCCTCCGCGCCGCCGACGGACAAGGAATACAACGTCCGCCGCGCCTTCGAGGCCGGCTGGGGCGGCGTGGTGTGGAAGACGCTGGGCCTCGATCCCCATGTCGTCAACGTCAACGGCCCGCGCTACGGCGCGATCTGGGGCGCGGACCGGCGACTGCTCGGCCTCAACAACATCGAGCTCATCACCGACCGCCCGCTCGAGACCAACCTGCGGGAGATCAAGGCGGTCAAGCGCGACTATCCCGACCGCGCCATGATCGTCAGCCTCATGGTCCCGTGCGAGGAATGGGCGTGGAAGGAGATCCTCCCCAAGGTCGAGGAGACCGGCGCCGACGCGGTCGAGCTCAACTTCGGCTGCCCCCACGGGATGAGCGAGCGGGGCATGGGCTCCGCCGTCGGCCAGGTCCCCGAATATATCGAGATGGTGACCCGCTGGGTGAAGCAGAACACCCGCATGCCCTGCATCGTGAAACTCACGCCCAACATCACCGACATCCGCAAGCCGGCCGAGGCCGCGACGCGCGGCGGGGCGGACGCGGTCAGCCTCATCAATACGATCAACTCGATCACGAGCGTCGATCTCGACCTCTTCGCGCCGGAGCCGACCATCGACGGCAAGGGCGCGCATGGCGGCTATTGCGGCCCGGCGGTCAAGCCCATCGCGCTCAACATGGTGGCCGAGATCGCCCGCAACGCGGAGACGGCGCGGATCCCGATCTCGGGCATCGGCGGCATCACCACCTGGCGCGACGCGGCGGAGTTCATAGCCCTCGGCGCGGGCTCCGTACAGGTCTGCACCGCGGCCATGACCTACGGCTTCAAGATCGTGGAGGAGATGAAGACGGGCCTGTCGCAATGGATGGACGACAACGGGCATGAGAGCATCGCCGCCATCACCGGACGCGCCGTGCCCAACTGCTCGGACTGGAAGAACCTCAACCTCAACTACGTGACCAAGGCCCGCATCGACCAGGACCTCTGCATCAAGTGCGGCCGCTGCTACGCCGCCTGCGAGGACACCTCCCACCAGGCCATCAGCATGAGCGCCGACCGCACCTTCGAGGTGATCGACGAGGAATGCGTGGCCTGCAACCTCTGCGTCAACGTCTGCCCGGTCGAGGACTGCATCACGATGGAGGAACTCGACGCGGGCACCACCGACCCCCGCACCGGCAAGGTGGTCGAGAAGGAGTTCGCCGACTGGACCTCCCACCCCAACAACCCGGCAAAGGTGGCGGCGGAGTAACCTCCGCCGCTCGCCAAAGGGGCCTTGCAATGGCAATTGAGCGAAGCTTTGCGGTCTCCCACTCTGCGAAAGTTGGGCGCTAGAACTCGGTCAGAGAGACTTCTCTACACTTGTGAGCTTGAACGGCTATGGAAAAACCGACTTGGCGAAAGGTCATCGAGAAAAAGTGCAGCACCCTCGCCATCGGAGGATTTCGTCCATCAAATGCACTAAGGGCGTCATGTTTTGGTGAGGTTCGAGCTACAGAAGGTGAGGTGTGGCCGCAGTTTGAAGGTAAGATGCTTTGGCCTGTGTGCCAGCTCAATCTTTTGGACGCACCATATCTACCTGAATGTCTCAGCGATTTGGCTATGGTTCAATTGTTTGTTATGGATAATTATAGGCAGGCCAAGCGGTGTAAGGTCGATACTTCGATTTCGGTGCCTTCCGGGCCATTCTTTCTGAAAACTTATGGAAATCTAGAAAATCTGAAACCTATTGAAACGCCGACGCACGGGTCACCTTTCAAGCCTTTTGAAGCCAAGTGGAATGAAGGCGTGCAGATTGACTATCCAACTCACGACTGCTTGCCATTCGATTTCGAAGAGCTTGGGTTAGGAGAATACTATGATCAAGACATAGTGGCGCCAATATTCGCAACAAAGCTGGGTGGGTGGCCAAGCTGTGTGCAATCCGAACCTTGGTGGGACTACCGTCCAGAAGGCAAGGACTTCGAGTTTGCTTTCCAGATTGACAGTGAGGAAAAAGCTAACTGTTGGTGGGGCGACAACGGCGTTGTCTACTTTGCGCGTCACCAGTCGAACCCAGACATTTGGGCGGTAGACTGGCAGAGCCTTTGATCTCAATTCTTCAGTAGGTCTGGGCTTAAAGCTATTGTCGACATTGACCCCGACCCCTCATCTCCCCCAATACCCCACCCATGCTCACCCCCTCCCACCAGGGCCATGCGGCCATGCTTCTCTTCGCCCTGCTCGTCGCGGGGTCGTTCAGTCTGGGCGGGCGGATTGCGGGCCTCATCGACCCCACGGTGCTGACCCTTGTGCGCTTCGTCCTCGCGGCGGCGGTGCTGGGGGCCGCGGCCTTCGCCACGGGGCGGGTGCGGCGGGTGCATCTCGCGGCGCCGTGGCGCTATCCGCTGCTCGGCGGCATCTTCGCCCTCTATTTCATCCTGATGTTCGAGGGGCTGAAGACCGCGCCGCCCGTCAACACCTCCGCCGTGTTCACGCTGACCCCGATCCTGTCCGGCCTGTTCGGCTGGTGGCTGTTGCGCCAGCGGATCACCCCGCGCATGGCACTCGCGCTCACCCTGGGCGGGGCCGGGGCGCTGTGCGTGATCTTCGGCGCCGATCCCGCGCGCCTCATGGCCTTCGACATCGGGCGGGGGGAGGCGATCTTCTTCGTCGGCGTCTGCGCCCACGCGCTCTACACGCCGCTGGTGCGGCGGCTGAACCGGGGCGAGCCGCCGCTCGTCTTCACCTTCGGCATGATGCTGGGCGCGATCGCGCTGATGAGCCTCTGGGCCGGGCGCGAGACCCTCGCCACCGACTGGGCCGCGCTGCCGCCGCTCTTCTGGATCACGCTCGCCTATCTCGCCATCTTCGCCAGCGCCACGACCTTCCTGCTGCTGCAATTCGCGACCCTGCGCCTGCCGAGTTCCAAGGTCATGGCCTATACCTACCTCGTCCCCAGCGTGGTCATCGGCTGGGAAGCCGCACTGGGCGGCGGCCTGCCGCGCCTCGCCCTGCTGCCGGGCGTGGCGGCGACGGTGCTGGCGCTGCTGCTGTTGCTGCGGAACGACGCCGACTGATCCTGCGCGGAATAAAGGCGTAGCCGTCGCGCATCGGTCGTGCTGGAAGCACGCCTCCGGCGTGACCCGCCCCCCGGTACGGCGATTTGGTCGAGGGAGGCAAGACGCCGGAAGGTCAGACGGACTTGGCCTCCATAAAGTGCCATGATCGAATGTGGGATCGCCGCACCGCGGCCCGCCGATGCGCTCTGCTACGCCCCCCTCACCGCGGCGCCAGCCCCCGCATCAGCAGCACCTCGATCGTCGCCGCCGCGTCGTGGAACCGGGCCTCGTCCTCAGACCCCAGCACCGCGCAGACCTGCGCGTCGAAATCGGCGTAGTGCTGGGTGATCGCCCAGATCGCGAAGATCAGGTGCCGCGGGTCCATCCGCGCGATGCGGCCCGCCTCCATCCAGCCGCGCAGCACGGCCGCCTTCTCGTCCACCAGCTCGCGCAGCGGCCCGCGCAGTTCGTCGATCAGGCGCGGCGCGCCCTGGATGATCTCGTTGGCGAAGAGGCGGCTTTCGCGCGGGTAATCGCGCGCCGCCTCCAGCTTGCGCTGCACGTAACCGCGCAGCTCGGTCAGCGGGTCGCCCTGCGCATCCATCTCCCGCAAGGGGTCGAGCCAGGTGTCCAGCAGCCGCTCCAGCAGCTCGGCATGGATCGCCTCCTTGCCCTCGTAATAGTAGAGCAGGTTCGGCTTCGACAGCCCCGCGGCCTCCGCGATCTGGTCGAGCGTCGCCCCCCGGAACCCGTGGGCCGAGAACACGTCGAGCGCCGCCTCCCGGATCGCCTCGCGCTTCTCGATCTGGATGCGCGTCTGCCTGCGTCCGCCATCTGCCGCCATGTGCCGCCTTTCCGCTGACCGCGCTTGACTGGTCCGGGACGCTCTGTCAGCGTTCTGACCAATTGGTCAAAAGATCATAGCCAAGCCGGGTGCGTTTCGGCCAGCCGAAAACGGCCCATAACAGGGGAGACGCGGCGATGTCCGACCGCACCAATGTCGCACCGAACGATCTCAACGCGTTCTGGATGCCCTTCACCGCCAATCGCCAGTTCAAGAAGAACCCGCGCATGTTCGTGGCGGCGAAGGACATGCACTACACCACCTCAGACGGGCGGCAGGTGCTCGACGGCACGGCCGGCCTGTGGTGCTGCAACGCGGGCCACGGGCGTCCCAGGATTACCGAGGCCGTGCAAAAGCAGGTGGCGGAGATGGACTACGCCCCCGCCTTCCAGATGGGCCACCCCAAGGCGTTCGAGCTGGCCAACCGCCTGATCGACATCGCACCGGACAACATGGAGCACGTGTTCTACACCAATTCCGGCTCCGAAAGCGTGGAGACAGCGCTCAAGCTCGCCATCGCCTATCACCGCGCGCGCGGCGAGGGCACGCGGACCCGCCTGATAGGGCGCGAGCGGGGCTATCACGGGGTGAATTTCGGCGGCATTTCGGTGGGCGGCATCGTCAAGAACCGGATGCATTTCGGGACCATGCTGTCGGGCGTCGACCACCTGCCGCACACCCATTTGCCCGAGCAGAACGCCTTCACCCGCGGTCGCCCGCAGCACGGCGCGCACCTGGCCGATGAGCTGGAGCGGATCTGCGCCCTGCACGACCCCTCCACCATCGCCGCCGTGATCGTGGAACCGCTGGCCGGGTCCACCGGCGTGCTGGTGCCGCCCATCGACTACCTCCTGAAGCTGCGGCAGATCTGCGACAAGCACGGGATCCTGCTGATCTTCGACGAGGTCATCACCGGCTTCGGCCGTCTCGGTCAGCCTTTCGCCGCGCAGCGGTTCGAGGTGATGCCCGACCTCATCACCACGGCCAAGGGCCTGACCAACGGCGTCATCCCGATGGGCGCGGTGCTGACCACCGGCGCCATTCATGACGCGTTCATGGACGGGCCGGAGAACATGATCGAGCTCTTCCACGGCTACACCTATTCCGGCAACCCGGTGGCGAGTGCCGCGGGTCTCGCCACGCTCGAAACCTATCGCGAGGAGGGGCTTCTGACCCGCGCGGCGGAGCTGGCCGACTACTGGGAGGAGGCGGCGCACAGCCTCAAGGGCCTGCCCAACGTCATCGACATCCGCAATCTCGGCCTGATCGCGGGGATCGAGCTCGCGCCCATCGAGGGTCAGCCGACCAAGCGTGCCTTCGAGGCGTTCCTGCGCTGCTACGACAAGGGCGTGCTGATCCGCACGACCGGCGACATCATCGCGCTCAGCCCGCCGCTCATCATCTCGAAGGCCGAGATCGACCAGCTCTTCGGCACCATCGCCGAGGTGCTTCGGGACCTGCCGTGAGCGCAAAGGTTAACGGCGCGCGGCCCGACAGGTGCCATACGCGTGCCATACGCTTGCCATACGCATCGCAGCCCCCGGTTTCGGGGCGAAAGGACGAAAAGTTAACATGACCTACAGCATCCAGAACGCCGTCGGCGGAAAGCTCGTCGACAGCCGCTCGGACCGGACCCAGCCCGTCTACAACCCCGCCACCGGGGAGGAGATCGGCACCCTCACCCTCTCCACGGTCGAGGAGGTCGACGCCGCCGTCGCCAACGCCAAGGCGGCCTTCCCGGCATGGCGCGATACCCCACCGCTCAAGCGGGCGCGGATCATGTTCAAGTTCCTGGAATTGCTCAACAAGAACGCCGACAAACTGGCGAAGGAGCTGAGCCGCGAGCACGGCAAGACCCATGCCGACGCGCTGGGCGAGGTGCAGCGCGGGCTGGAGGTCGTGGAATTCGCCTGCGGCATCCCGCAGCTTCTCAAGGGCGAGTTCTCCCGCAATGTCGGTCCCGGCATCGACAGCTACGGCGACCGCCAGCCGCTCGGCGTCGTGGCCGGGATCACCCCGTTCAACTTCCCCGCGATGGTGCCGATGTGGATGTATCCCATTGCAATCGCTTGCGGAAATACCTTCGTCCTCAAACCCTCCGAACGCGACCCCTCCGCCCCCATGCTGGCCTGGGAGCTGCTGAAGGAGGCCGGCCTGCCCGACGGCGTGCTCAACATCGTGCACGGCGACAAGGCGAGCGTCGATGCCCTGCTGGACCACCCCGACGTGAAGGCCGTCAGCTTCGTCGGCTCGACCCCGATCGCCGAGTATGTCTATGCCCGCGGTACGGCGAAAGGGAAGCGCGTTCAGGCACTTGGCGGCGCCAAGAACCACATGATCGTGATGCCCGACGCCGACATGGACCAGGCGGCGGATGCCCTGATGGGCGCAGGCTATGGCTCCGCCGGGGAGCGCTGCATGGCGATCTCCGTCGCCGTTCCGATCGGGGACGAGACCGCCGATCGGCTGGTCAAGGCCCTGAAACCCAAGGTGGAATCGCTCAAGATCGGCCCCTCCACCGATCCCGATGCCGATATGGGGCCCGTGATCACGGCGGACGCGAAACGCCGCATCACCGGCCTGATCGATCGCGGTGTGGAGCAGGGCGCCGAGCTCGTCGTCGACGGGCGCGGCTTCAGCCTGCAAGGCTACGAAGACGGCTATTTCCTCGGCGGCACCCTGTTCGACAAGGTGACGCCCGAGATGGACATCTACACGACCGAGATCTTCGGCCCCGTCCTCAGCGTGATGGAGCCGCAAACCTATGATTCCGCGGTGAAACTGATCAACGACCACGAATACGGCAACGGCACCGCGATCTTCACCCGCGACGGCGACGCGGCGCGCGAATTCGCAGACAAGATCGAGGTCGGCATGGTCGGCATCAACGTGCCGATCCCGGTCCCCGTCGCCTATCACAGCTTCGGCGGGTGGAAGCGGTCGTCCTTCGGCGACCACGCGATCTACGGCCCCGAGGGCGTCCGCTTCTACACCCGCCTCAAGACCGTGACCCAGCGCTGGCCCGACGGCATCAAGGCGGGCGCGAGCTTCAGCTTCCCGACGTAAAGTGCCGTCCCGTTCCGGCGAAGGCCGGAACCTCGACAATCAGCGCGCTGCGGCGCGAGGTTCCGGGTCTACGCCCGGAACGGCAAGGAAAAGGAGACCGACCATGGCAGCCCCCGGTGAAAACCTGAAGATCGACGGCTCCCGCCTGTGGGACAGCCTGATGGAGATGGCCAAGATCGGCCCCGGTGTGGCGGGCGGAAACAATCGCCAGACCCTGACCGATGCCGACGGCGAAGGGCGCGCCCTGTTTCGCAAGTGGTGCGAGGATGCGGGCTGCGAAATGGGGCTCGACCAGCTGGGCAACATGTTCGCGATGCGCCCCGGCACCGATCCTGACGCGCTACCGGTCTATGTCGGCTCCCACCTCGATACGCAGCCGACGGGCGGCAAATATGACGGCGTGCTCGGGGTGCTGGGGGGCCTGGAGATCGTGCGCACGCTCAACGATCTGGGGATCAGGACGAAGCACCCCATCGTCGTGACCAACTGGACGAACGAGGAGGGCACCCGCTTCGCCCCCGCCATGCTCGCCTCCGGCGTCTTCGCGGGCGTGCACGATCAGCAATGGGCCGAGGACAAGACGGATGCCGAGGGCAAACGCTTCGGCGACGAACTCGACCGCATCGGCTGGCGCGGCGAGGAGGAGGTCGGCGCGCGCAAGATGCATGCCTTCTTCGAGCTGCATATCGAGCAGGGCCCGATCCTGGAGGCCGAGGACAAGGAAATCGGCGTCGTCACCCACGGGCAGGGGCTGTCCTGGACGCAGGTGACGGTGACGGGCAAGGACAGCCACACCGGCTCCACCCCCATGCCGATGCGCCGCGACGCGGGGCTGGGCATGGCGCGCATCTTGGAACTCGTCAACGAGATCGCGCTGAGCCACGCACCCCACGCGGTCGGGGCCGCAGGCCATATCGACGTCTACCCCAACTCGCGCAACGTGATCCCGGGCAAGGTCGTCTTCACCGTCGATTTCCGCTCGCCCGAACTGAGCGTGATCGAGGACATGGAACGCCGCCTGCGCGAGGGGGCGGAGGCGATCTGCCAGGACGCCGGGCTGCAGGTGGATTTCGAGAAGGTCGGCGGCTTCGACCCCGTCGCCTTCGACGAGACCTGCGTGGGCGCCGTCCGCTCTGCCGCCGAACGGCTCGGCTATCCCCACCGCGACATCATCTCGGGCGCAGGCCACGACGCCTGCTGGATCAACCGCGTAGCTCCAACGGCGATGGTCATGTGCCCCTGCGTGGACGGCCTGTCGCATAACGAGGCCGAGGAGATCAGCCAGGACTGGGCCGAGAAGGGCGCCAACGTCCTGCTGCACGCGGTGGTGGAAACGGCGGGGGTCGAGGGGTGACGTCTACTCCTTCTCCCATCACCGTTCCGGGCTTGACCCGGAACCTTGAAGCCCGGTGCGATCACGGTCGAGGCTCCCGCCTTCGCGGGAGCGGCGAGGAGAGAGGGATCGATGTTGCACTTCGTCTATCTGATGGCGTCCCGCCCTCGCGGCGCGCTCTATCTCGGCTCGACAAACGACCTGCGACAGCGGGTCGAACAACATCGGGCCAAAGCCGTCCGAAGCCACACGGCCACGTACAATATAGGCACGCTCGTCTGGTTCGAGCAGCATCCGACCTACCGCGATGCCATTCATCGCGAACGGCGCATCAAGAAGTGGCGGCGCGCCTGGAAGATCGCCCTGATCGAAGAATCCAATCCAGATTGGCGAGACGTAAGCTCCGAGATCCCGCTCTGACACCGTCACTCACCGTTCCGGGCTTGACCCGGAACCTCGACCGATGATGCGCTGACGTCGAGGTTCCCGCTTTCGCGGGAACGGCACGTCGCCTGTTGCCTGAGGAGAACCCCATGACCAAAGTCATCAAGAACGGAACCATCGTCACCGCCGACCGGCAGTGGAAGGCGGACGTGCTGATCGAGGGCGAGAAGATCGCCGCCATCGGCGAGAACCTCACGGGTGATGAGACCATCGACGCCACCGATGCCTATGTCATCCCCGGCGGCATCGACCCGCACACGCATCTGGAGATGCCCTTCATGGGCACCACGGCGGCCGAGACCTTCGAGAGCGGCACCTTCGCCGCCGCCGCGGGCGGCACCACCATGCTCGTCGATTTCTGCCTGCCGGGCGAGGGCGGCCTGCTCGCCGCCATCGACGAGTGGGACCGCAAGTCCAAGGACCAGATCTGCACCGACATCTCCTATCATATGGCCATCACCGGCTGGTCGGAGGACATCTTCAACGAGATGGAGGCGGTGGTGCGCGAGCGCGGCATCAACACCTTCAAGCACTTCATGGCCTACAAGGGCGCGCTGATGGTCGAGGATGACGAGATGTTCGCCTCCTTCAAGCGCTGCGCGGAGCTGGGCGCGCTGCCGCTCGTCCATGCCGAGAACGGCGACATCGTGCAGGCCATGCAGGAACGGCTGCTCGCCGACGGCCAGACCGGCCCCGAGGCGCACGCCTATTCCCGCCCGCCCGAGGTCGAGGGCGAGGCCGCCAACCGCGCCATCATGATCGCGGATGCGGCGGGCACCCCGCTCTACATCGTCCACGTCTCCTGCGAGCAGGCGCACGAGGCGATCCGGCGCGCCCGCCAGAAGGGAATGCGCATCTATGGCGAGCCGCTGATCCAGCACCTGACGCTCGACGAGACCGAGTATTTCAACAAGGACTGGCAATACGCCGCCCGCCGGGTGATGAGCCCGCCCTTCCGCTCCAAGGACCACCAGAACAGCCTGTGGGCCGGCCTTTCCGCCGGGTCGCTGCAGGTGGTCGCCACCGACCATGCCGCCTTCTCCGACGCGCAGAAGCGGATGGGCGTGGACGACTTCACCCGCATCCCCAACGGCACCGGGGGCCTGGAGGAGCGGATGGCGATGCTCTGGACCCAAGGGGTCGAGACCGGCCGCCTGACGCCCGAGGAATTCGTGGCGGTGACGAGCACCAACATCGCCAAGATCCTCAACATCTATCCGCAAAAGGGCGGCATCATGGTCGGCGGCGACGCGGACGTGGTGGTCTGGGATCCGGGCATCACCAAGACGGTCAGCGTTTCCACCCAGAAGAGCATCATCGACTACAACGTCTTCGAAGGGTTCGATCTGAAGGCGCAACCGCGCTACACGCTGAGCCGCGGCGACGTGATCTGGGCCTACGGACAGAACAGCCAGCCCCAGCCGGGCCGCGGAAAATTCGTGAAACGCCCTGCTTTCGCCAGCGCACACACGGCCCTGTCGAAATGGAAATCGCTGAACACGCCGCGTAAGATCGAGCGCGATCCGCTGAACATTCCGAGCGGGGTGTGAGGGACGCCGCAAATCGAGAGCCCGCGCCCGAAAGGGCTGCCCCGGCTGCTGGCTGGGGCACGTACCTGCAGGTCGTGTTCCTGTCATGGTTTATCGGGCTCGCGGGCATTGTCCTGCTCTACGGGGCATTCGTTGTAGGTGTCGTTCAGGGCGGGAGCCTGCAGGGTATAGGTCAATTCCTGTCTTTCGCGCTGTCCATTGCAGGATTGTTGTCGGTCCCCCTGCTCTGTTTGCATGTGGTTCCCGGCTACATCGTTTGGCGCTTGGTCATTGGTGCCGCCGAGCCCACGCCATCTCGGTTCGCGGCAGCGGCAGCAGTCACCGTCGCAAGCGCATCGATCTGGCCGTTTTTCTTGACTCTCGTCGCTGAAGATCTCGCGCCTCTGGCGCCGATGACCGTCGTATTGATCGCCATGCCAATCTCGGCGTTGGTCGGTTGGGAGATGGGACGTCGATGGCAGGCGGGCACTTTGGGAAACCGGCCATAAAGGATACTCTTTCGCCGGTGCTTGCTGTCCTCCAGAACGCGTGCAGCGCCGTTCCTAGCTTGGTCTTCGTCAGAAACGAAAAGCCCAACACCACCCTTGACCACCCGGTCAAAAATCGCGTCAACTTGCCCAACCCAGCCCGAGGACGCGCCTTGCAAGACCCCGTCATCTCCGCCCGGAACCTGTCCCTGACCTTTCAGACCAGCGACGGACCGATCCATGCGCTCAAGGACGTGGATCTTGACATCGGCAAGGGGGAGTTCGTCAGCTTCATCGGCCCGTCGGGCTGCGGCAAGACGACCTTCCTGCGCGTCGCCGCCGACCTCGAACAGCCCACGGCGGGGGAGATCACGGTCAACGGCATGACCCCCAAGGCCGCGCGCAAGTCGCGCGCCTATGGCTACGTCTTCCAGGCCGCGGGCCTCTACCCCTGGCGAACCATCGGCGGCAACATCCGCCTGCCGCTGGAGATCATGGGCTACTCGAAAACGGAGCAGGCCGAGCGGGTGAAGCGCACGCTGGAACTGGTGGACCTCGCAGGCTTCGAGAAGAAATATCCCTGGCAGCTGTCGGGCGGGATGCAGCAGCGCGCCTCGATCGCCCGCGCGCTCGCCTTCGACGCCGACATCCTGCTGATGGACGAACCGTTCGGCGCGCTCGACGAGATCGTGCGCGACCACTTGAACGAGCAGCTCCTCGCGCTGTGGGCCCGGACGGAGAAGACCATCGCCTTCGTCACGCATTCGATCCCCGAGGCGGTTTACCTCTCGACCAAGATCGTCGTGATGTCGCCCCGGCCGGGCCGGGTGACCGACGTGATCGACAGCCCCCTGCCGCGCGAACGCCCGCTGGAGATCCGTGACACGCCCGAGTTCATCGAGATCGCCCACCGGGTCCGCGAGGGCCTGCGGGCCGGGCATCTGGAGGACTGAGCCCATGTCTTCAGCTTCCTCCAAATACGCCCTGTCCCGCCCTTTGCCGCGGGTGCACCATGCGTATTTCGCGGAAGCTGAAGGGGAGGGCCGCGCATGAAGTCTCTCGGTCCCGTCCTCGTCGTCGTGCTGGCCATCCTCGCCATCTGGTACGCCGCCGCGATCCCGCTCAACGCGCAATGGGCGCGCGATCAGGCCGCGCGGGCGGATCGGGAACTGGGCACGGCGGAGCTGGTGGCAGAGACGTGGAACCAGGACCGCCCCCGGCTGCCGACGCCGCATCAGGTCGCGACCGAGCTGTGGGGAACCACCGCCGCCCCCTGCCTCGACGGGCGACGCGCGGGGCAGGTGTCGTGCGTGACCAACAACCGCAGCCTCTTCAAGCACATGTGGGTCACGCTCAGCGTCACGCTGGCGGGTTTCGGCATCGGCACCGCGCTCGGCATCGCGCTGGCCGTCTCGATCGTCTACAGCCGCGCGATGGACATGAGCGTCATGCCCTGGGTCATCGCCAGCCAGACCATTCCGATCCTCGCCATCGCGCCGATGATCGTGGTGGTGTTCAACTCCATCGGCATCCCCGGTTTCATCCCCAAGGCGATCATCGCGACCTATCTCAGCTTCTTCCCCGTCACGGTCGGCATGGTGAAGGGGCTGCGCGCGCCCACGCATATGCAGCTCGACCAGATGCGGACCTGGAACGCCACGGGGCTGGAGCAGTTCCTGCGCCTGCGGTTGCCCTCCTCGATGCCGTTCCTCTTCGCCTCGCTGAAGGTGGGCGTGGCGGCGAGCCTCGTGGGCACCATCGTCGGTGAGCTGCCGACCGGTGCGGTCGCGGGCATCGGCGCGCGGCTTCTCAACGGCAGCTATTACGGAAACACGATGATGATCTGGGCCGCGCTGATCGCGGCGGCTGTGATGGCCGCGGCGTTGATCGCGCTGCTGGGGTTGATGGAGCGGCTGACCCTGCGCCGCATGGGGTTCACGGCATGAGCGCGGCCTTCGTCCTTGCCGCCCTCGTCATCTGGCTCGGCGGCTGGTGGATGAACGTTCGCCTCGCCCGGCAGGCGGGGCGCCGGCTCGGCCTGCTGCCGCCGATCCTGTTCGGGATCGTCCTGCTGGTCATCTGGGAGCTGGTGGTGCGGGGCTTCGACGTTCCCGGCGCCATCCTGCCGCCGCCTTCCGCCATCGGCGCGGCCTTCGCGGGCAATCTCGACACGCTGTGGGACGATTTCGTGCAGACCTTCGTGAAAGGCGCGCTGTCGGGCTATGCCATCGGCTGCGGCGCCGCGTTCCTTGTGGCGCTGGCGGTGGACCGCTCGCCCTTCCTGCGGCGCGGGCTCTTGCCGGTCGGCAGTTTCGTCGCGGCGCTGCCGATCATCGGCATGGCGCCGATCTTCGTCATGTGGTTTGGCTTCGGTTGGCAGTCGAAGGCGGCGGTGGTCGCCGTCATGTGCTTCTTCCCCATGCTGGTGAACACGGTGCAGGGCCTCGCGAGTGCCGAGCGGATGCAGTCCGATCTGATGCGCACCTACGCCGCCTCGCCCTGGCAGACGCTGACCAAGCTCAAGCTGCCCGCGGCCGGTCCCTTCATCTTCAACGGCCTCAAAATCTGCACGACTCTGGCACTGATCGGTGCCATCGTGGCGGAGTTCTTCGGTTCCCCCACCCTCGGCATGGGGTTCCGGATATCCACCCAGGTCGGGCGGCTCGCGCTCGACGTCGTCTGGGCGGTGATCCTGGTCGCGGCCCTCGCGGGCTCGGCCTTCTACGGTGTGGTAACGCTCGCGGAGAGGGCGGCCACCTTCTGGCATCCGTCGCAAAGGGGAAGGTGACGGGGCCGTCCAACAAGGAGAGAGACATGAAATTCCTGAAGACTTTGGCCGCGACATCCCTGCTCGCCGCGCCCGCGATGGCGCAGGACGAGGTGACGCTGCAGTTGCAGTGGGTCACGCAGGCGCAGTTCGCCGGCTATTACGTCGCGCTCGACCAGGGCTTCTACGAGGCCGAGGATCTCGACGTGACGATCCAGCCCGGCGGCCCGGACATCGCGCCGCCGCAGGTGCTGGCCGGCGGCGGAGCCGACGTGATGCTGAACTGGATGCCCTCCGCACTTGCCGCGCGCGAGCGGGGCGTGCCGGTCGTCAACATCGCGCAGCCCTTCAAGCGGTCGGGCCTGATGCTGACCTGCTGGGCCGACAGCGGTATCGAGAGCCCGGAGGATTTCCGCGGCAAGACCATCGGCGTCTGGTTCTTCGGCAACGAGTACCCGTTCCTCAGCTGGATGAGCCAGCTGGGAATTCCTACGGATGGCGGCGAGGAGGGCGTAACCGTCCTGCGCCAGGCCTTCAACGTCGACCCGCTGCTGCAGCGGCAGGCCGACTGCATTTCGACCATGACCTATAACGAGTACGGCCAGGTCCTCGACGCGGGCGTGTCCGAGGACGAGCTGGTGACCTTCCAGTACGAGGATCAGGGCGTCGCGACGCTGGAGGACGGCATCTACGTGCTGGAGGAGAACCTCGAGGATCCCGAATTCGTCGACAAGATGGTCCGCTTCGTGCGCGCCTCGATGGAAGGCTGGAAATGGGCCGAGGAGAACCCCGAGGAAGCTGCGATGATCGTGCTCGACTATGACGAGACCGGCGCGCAGACCGAGGAACATCAGGTCCGCATGATGGAAGAGATCGCGAAGCTGACCGAAGGCTCGAACGGCGCGCTGGACGAGACCGACTACCAGCGCACGGTCGAGACCCTGCTGGCGGGCGGCTCCGACCCGGTGATCTCGGCCGAGCCCGAAGGCGCCTACACGCTGGAGATCACGGATCAGGCGCTGAGCGACTGATCGCGCCTGCGTATTTTGCAGGAAGATGAAAACAGGGCGTCCCGTCGCGGGGCGCCCTTTCGACATGAAAACCCGCCGCTACAGCTGCCACATCTGTGCGCTCAGCAGGACATGGCCCAGAAAATACGTGGTCCAGATGACCGGGCTCGTGAGATTCTGAAGCAGGCTTCCGTCGCGGACGAGGACCATTTCGACACCGTAGAGGGTGACGCCCGACAGGGCCAGCAAACTGCCCGCCTGCGCCTGCAATCCGCCTTGCGGAATCATGAACGCGGCAGTCACCAGTGCTATGAGAGTCACGCCGTAACCCATCCAGGCGGGGCGCAAGTCCGGCCGAAGCGTGCCAACCGTCATATGGCATATCGCGAAAACGGTCAGCGTTGCCGATGCGGCGACGAGGGTGGCCGGCCCGATGGCCAGACCCAATGTGCTCAGCGAGGTCATGTGCAGGGCATAACCGGGTATGTAGAGCGCCTGCGCCACGGTCAGAAAACGGGTGCTCGACCAGTTCCGTCCTAGCGGGATGCCTGTATCCGCGAGGCCGCAGAACAGGATCGCGAGCACCGTGGTGGTCGGCGCTCCCGCCCGTTCTGCCGCGACAGCCAGCAAGCCCATCGACAGACCCTTGAGCGGTGCAAGCCAACGGCCCTTGTAGCGCCAGCTCTGCGTCGTGCCGTAGAGGGTCGAGAACAGGAAGGCGAGGCTAAGCCAGATCATGGATGCGGGGCTCCTGTCATGTCAGCCTGATTTAAGCGCCTCTTTCATCGCGTGCCAACTGGCTTTCGGCGTCCGCTCCAGCGTGTCGAAGTCGACATGGACGAGGCCGAAGCGCTTGTCGTAGCCATGCGCCCATTCGTAGTTGTCGAGCAGCGACCACACAAAATAGCCCGCCAGCGGTGCGCCCTGGTCCATCGCCGCCTTGGCCGCGGCGAAATGGTCGCGCAGGTACTTGATGCGCTGCGGATCGGGCACCTCGCCGTCCAGCAGGTAGTCGTGCCCCGCCATGCCGTTCTCGGTGATGTGGATCGGCAGGTCGCCGGAATATTCGCGCGACGCCCACAGCAGGAAGTTCGTCAGGTGGTGCGGCGTCACCTCCCAGCCGAAGGCGGTCGTCTCCTCCACCGCGTCGGCATAGCCGATCTGCGGCCAGGGCCCGCCCGCGTTCACGATGCGGTGGCGCGAGTAGTAGTTGATGCCCAGCCAGTCGACCGGGGCCTGGATCGTCGCGAAATCCTCCTGCCAGCCGGTCGGCAGGTGCGGCTCCAGCCCTTCGAGCGCCGCCTCGGGGTATTCGCCCTTGAACACGGCGGACAGGAACCACTCGTTGTAGATGGCGTGGTTGCGGGCATGGGCGGCCAGCGTCTCGGGCCTGTCGTCCACGGGGTCGGAGCCTTCGAGATTGGTGACGATGCCGATATTGTCGATGCCCTCCGCGCGCAGCGCCTGCGTCGCGGTGCCATGTGCCAGCAGGACATGGTGCATGGCGCGCGCGGCGGCGCGGATGTCGCGCAGGCCGGGCGCGTGGATGCCCATGAAATGGCTGAGCCACGCGACGCACCACGGCTCGTTGATTGTCGCCGTCGCCTCCACCCGGTCGCCGATCCGGGCCATCACGGTGCGCGAATAGTCCGCGAACCATGCGGCCACGTCGCGATTGGTCCAGCCGCCCTTGTCCGCCAGCGCCGAGGGCAGGTCCCAGTGGTAGAGCGTGGCGAAGGGCCGGATGCCGCGCGCCAGCATCCCGTCCACCAGCCGATCGTAGAAGTCGAGCGCCTCGCCGTTCACGCTCTCGCCGTCCGGCATGACCCGCGCCCAGCTGGTCGAGAAGCGATAGGCGTCGAAGCCCGCATCGCGAATCAGGTCGAGATCCTCCTCCCACCGGTTGTAGTGGTCGCAGGCGATCCAGCCATCCTCCGCCCGCTCCACGTTGCCGGGCGTGGCCGCGAACGTGTCCCAATGCGACTCTCCGCAGCCGCCGAATTTCACGCCCTCGATCTGGTAGGCGGAGGTGGCGGTGCCGAAGGCGAACCCTTCGGGAAACTCCGCGCGGGTGAAGCCGAGCTTGCTCATGCAGGCGCCTTTCCGGTCGAACGACCTTGGATGAATTCGCATGTCCAGATCCGGCTCTCCACCGGCTTGCCCGCCAGCTGGTCGATCAGCATCCGCGCACAGGTGGCCCCGGCCTGCCCGATGGAGGAGCGGAAGGTGGTGAAGGGCGGCGGATCGCCCACGTTGCGCAGGAAGGACAGGTCGTCGTCATGGCTGATCAGCGAGACGTCGTGCCCGATCGTCAGCCCCGCCTCGCGGACCGCGCGTTCCACCCCGAGCGCCGAAATCAGGCTGGAGGTGAGGATCGCCGTGGGCGGCGCATCCTCCGCCAGCCAGCGATTCGTGACGTTGTAGGCATTGGTCTCGGTCATCTCCAGGTTCACCATGCGCGCGGAGGCGAGCTCGATCCCGTGCCGCTCCAGCGCCTGCTCGAAGCCGCGGCGACGGCGGCGGGCGAAGCTGATCGTCTCCATTCCGTTCAGCAGGCCGAAGCGGCGATGTCCCAGCCCGATCAGGTGTTCGGTCGCCTGCTCGAAGCTCGCACGGTTGTTGATGTCGAGATAGACCGGCGGATCCTCTCCGTTCACCGCACGCCCGTGCACCACGAAGGGCAGGCCCAGTTCCTTGAGCAGGTCGATGCGCGGATCGTCGAGCCGCGGCGCGTGCACGATCAGCCCGTCGACCGAGCGCTTGCGCGCCAATTCGCGATAGGCGTTCTCCTCCTGCTCTGCGGGGATCGCGCTCAGGATCGTCTCGTAGCCTTCGGTCGAGTAGATCTCCGACGCGCCGGCCATGAATTCGGCAAAGATCGGGTTGATCATCTGGTGCTCCGACAGCGGGATGACGTGCCCGATCGCCATCGACCGCCCCGTGGCAAGGCGTCGCGCCATGGCGCTCGGCACGTAGCCGTATTGCTGCGCGGCCTGCTCCACCCGCGCGCGGGTGGCGGCATTCACTTCGGGGTAGCCGTTGAGGGCGCGCGACACCGTGGTGGGCGACAGGCCCAGCCGTTCGGCCAACTCCTTCAGCGTCATCGCGTCCTCCACTTTCAAACCGCTTCGACGATATCCCTACCGAGGATCGCTATGGCAACGCAACTGCGTGGCGCTAGCTAATCACATGCTTGACTTGAAGCGGAGGTCTAAGCATCGTGCGCGGACCTCAAAGCGGTTTGGTGCCCACAACCGGACCGCTTGGGACGAATTTAGGAAAGCCGCCGCAGTGCGGTCGACAACGGGAGAAGAGAATGAAACGCAACCTGTTTGCTGGTGTGGCCGCCGCGGCGCTGATCGCGGGACCGGTCCTGGCCGAGGCCCACATGCCCTTCGTGCCGGGCGACGAGGATCGCTTCTCGTGGGATGCCTACGAGGAATACAAGGCGAACGCGCCCGACCTTTCCGGTCAGACCGTGACCGTCGCGGGCCCCTGGCTGGGGCAGGAGCGTGACCGCGTCGTGGCCGCCTGGTCCTATTTCGAGGATGCGACCGGTGCGACCGTCGAATATGCGGGCTCCGACAGCTTCGAGCAGCAGATCGTCATCGATGCCGAGGCCGGCTCCGCTCCCAACATCGCCGTCTTCCCGCAGCCCGGCCTGCTGCGCGTGATGGCCGAGCGTGGCCTGGTCGAGCCGCTGAGCGCCGATGACAGCTCCTGGATCGCCGACAACTACGCTGCGGGCCAATCCTGGGTCGATCTCGCCACCTTCGAGGTGGACGGTGAGGAAGAGCTCTACGGCATCTTCTACCGCGTCGATCTGAAGTCGC
The DNA here is from genome assembly GCF_032464675.1 of Roseobacter sp. HKCCA0434. Taxonomy (NCBI): domain Bacteria; kingdom Pseudomonadati; phylum Pseudomonadota; class Alphaproteobacteria; order Rhodobacterales; family Roseobacteraceae; genus Roseobacter; species Roseobacter sp. HKCCA0434. Next base: position 47,269 of record NZ_JAWDKL010000004.1, on the reverse strand, counting down.
TGGTCTGGTACGTGCCCGAGAACTTCGAGGATGCAGGCTACGAGATCCCCGAAACGATGGAGGAGCTCAAGGCGCTGACCGACCAGATCGTCGAGGATGGCGGCACGCCGTGGTGCATCGGTCTGGGTTCGGGCGGCGCGACCGGCTGGCCCGCGACCGACTGGGTCGAGGACATGATGCTGCGCACCCAGCCGCCCGAGGTCTACGACCAGTGGGTCGCCAACGAGATCCCGTTCAACGACGAGCGTGTCGTCGCCGCGATCGAGGAATTCGGCTACTTCGCGCGCAACGACGATTACGTCGCCGGTGGCGCGGGCGCGGTCGCCACGACCGATTTCCGCGACAGCCCGCAGGGTCTCTTCAACTTCCCGCCCGATTGCTACATGCATCGTCAGGCGTCCTTCATCCCGGCCTTCTTCCCCGAGGGGACCGAACTCGGCACGGATGCGGACTTCTTCTATTTCCCCGCCTACGAGGAAATGGATCTCGGCCAGCCGGTGCTGGGCGCGGGCACGGTGCTCGGCATCACGAACGACAGCGAGGCGACGCGCGCCTTCATCGAGTTCATGAAGCAGCCGATCGCGCATGAGGCGTGGATGGCGCAGGGTGCCTTCCTGACCGCGCATTCGGGTGTGAACCAGGACGCCTATATCGACGATGCGCTGCGCGCACAGGGCGCGATCGTGCAGAACGCGACGACGTTCCGCTTCGACGGGTCGGACCTGATGCCGGGTGCCATCGGCGCCGGGGCGTTCTGGACCGGCATGGTCGACTACGCGGGCGGCGCGGATGCCGAAGCGGTCGCCACCGCGATCGAGGAAACCTGGGCCTCCCAGGAATGATCGGCGAAGGCGACCCCTGGCCGGGTCGCCTTTTGCTATGAAATCCGTCGAAGGGCGGGCACACTGCCCTTCGACACCGTGGCGAGAGCGCCCGTGCAAGAGACGCTCCGTCCGACCATAGGGGAGGATGCCTGCGATGAATCCCATCGTGCTCGCGCTGATCACAGTGGCCCTCGGGGTCGTGGCCTGCGCCGGATATTTCTTCGGATCGAACTGGATCCTCGACCGCATCTATCCCGACGAGGGGCCGAATGCGGGGCGCAACATCAACAAGGCGAACGCGATCCGGCCCTGGCTGTTCCTGGCGCCGACGATCCTGATCCTCGGCCTCTACCTCGTCTATCCGGTCTTCAATTCCATCTGGCTCAGCGTGCTGGACCGGCGCGGCGACAATTTCATCGGCGCGGACAACTACATCTGGATGTTCACCGACGACAAGTTCCGCGAGAGCCTGTTCAACAACGCGATGTGGCTGATCATCGTGCCTGCCATGTCGACCTTCTTCGGCCTGATCGCCGCCGGGCTGACCGACCGGATCTGGTGGGGCAACATCGCCAAGTCGCTGATCTTCATGCCGATGGCGATCTCCTTCGTCGGGGCGTCGGTCATCTGGAAGTTCATCTACGACTATCGCGGAGAGGGGTCCGAGCAGATCGGTCTGCTGAACGCCATCGTCACCGGCCTCGGCGGCGATCCAGAGGCGTGGATCACGCTGCCCTTCTGGAACGACATCTTCCTGATGGTCATCCTGATCTGGATCCAGACCGGCTTCGCGATGGTCATCCTGTCCGCCGCCCTGCGCGGCATCCCCGAGGAGACGGTGGAGGCGGCGGTGCTCGACGGCGCGGGGCCGCTGACCGTGTTCTTCAAGATCAAGATCCCGCAGATCGCGGGCACCATCGCGGTGGTCTGGACGACCATCACCATCTTGGTGCTCAAGGTCTTCGACATCGTCTTCGCCATGACCAACGGCGAGTGGGGCACGCAGGTGCTGGCCAACTACATGTACCGCATGACCTTCATCGACCTGCATTACGGGCGCGGGTCGGCCATCGCCATCGTCATCATGGTCCTCGTCATCCCGATCATGGTCTGGAACATCCGCAACGCGATGAAGGAGAATTCGTGATGGACGGCAGCGCAGGCAAGAGCCCGGCAATCGTCTGGATCGTCAACATCTCCGCATTGCTTCTGGTGCTGTTGTGGACGATCCCGACCTTCGGCATCTTCGTGTCATCCTTCCGCGATCGCGACGCGATCTCGACCTCCGGCTGGTGGACGGCGCTCAGCGCGTCCGAGCAATCGCTCGTCACCCGCGCGGCGCCCCCCGATGAGGCGGTGCAGGAGGGCGACGTCTGGGTCATCTCCGGCAACGTGTTCGAGGGGGGCGAGGGCACCGTCTCCGCCTTCGGCTTCCGCGCGCAGGAACCGACCGCGGGCAGTCCCGGCGGCGCACTGGAACTGCGCGACGGCGGCGTCTTGCAGATGCAGGAAAACGGCGACTACACGATCAGCTATCAGGAGCAGCCGGAGGGCAGCCGCGGCGACCGGGTGTTCTACACCTCTGCCGTGCCGCCCGAGTTCTCGACCGAGAACTACGAGAACGTGCTGACCTCGGAAGGCGTGGCACAGAGCTTCCTCAACTCGCTGACCGTGGCGATCCCGTCGACCGTGATCCCGATCCTGATCGCGGCCTACGCGGCCTATGCCTTGGCATGGATGCAGTTCCCGGGCCGTGTGCTGCTGGTCGCCATCGTGGTGGGCCTGCTGGTCGTGCCGCTGCAACTGTCGCTGATCCCGCTTCTGCAGTTCTATGGCTGGGTGGGTGATATCTTCGGCGTGCCGGCCAAAGGTTATATCGGAATCTGGCTCGCCCATACCGGGTTCGGCCTGCCGCTCGCGGTATATCTGCTGCGCAATTACATGGCGGGCCTCCCGCGCGAGGTGATCGAGAGCGCGCGCGTCGACGGCGCCACCGATTTCGGCATCTTCATGCGGATCGTCCTGCCGCTCAGCTTTCCGGCGCTGGCGAGCTTCGCGATCTTCCAGTTCCTGTGGACCTGGAACGACCTCTTGATCGCCAAGGTGTTCCTGGGTCAGACGGACAACCAGATGGTCCTGACGGGCCGGCTGGTGGAGCTTCTGGGCTCCCGCGGGGGGGATTGGGAGATCCTGACCACCTCCGCCTTCATCACGATCATCGTGCCGTTGATCGTGTTCTTCTCGATGCAACGGTATCTGGTGCGGGGGCTCCTCGCCGGATCGGTCAAGGGTGGCTGACGCATGAACATGGCAACACCGGTGGAGCGTGACGCGGCGCAGGTTGTCGACAAGGACTGGTGGCGCGGGGCGGTGATCTACCAGATCTACCCGCGCTCCTATCAGGATTCGAACGGCGACGGGGTGGGCGACCTTTCGGGGATCATCCACCGGCTGCCGCATATCGCCAGCCTCGGCGTGGACGCGATCTGGATCTCGCCCTTCTTCCGCTCGCCCATGCTCGATTTCGGCTACGACGTGTCGAACTATCGCGACGTCGATCCGCTGTTCGGCACGCTGGGCGATTTCGACGCGCTGATCCACCGCGCGCACGAGCTGAACATCAAGATCATCATCGACCTGGTGCTCAGCCACACCTCCGACCAGCACGAGTGGTTTCAGGAAAGCCGCTCCAGCCGCGACAACCCCCGGCACGACTGGTACATGTGGGCCGATGCGAAGCCCGACGGCACGCCGCCCAACAACTGGCTGTCGATCTTCGGCGGCTCGGCCTGGGAATGGGACGGCGAGCGCCAGCAATACTTCATGCACAATTTCCTGAAGGAGCAGCCGGACCTCAACCTGCACAATCCGGACGTGCAGGACGCGCTGCTCGACGTGGCGCGGTTCTGGCTGGACCGGAGCGTCGACGGTTTCCGCCTCGACACGATCAACTTCTACTTCGCGGACGAGGAGCTGCGGGATAACCCCGTCTGCCCGCCCGAGCTGCGCAACGACTCCATCGCGCCCAGCGTGAACCCCTATAACTGGCAGGAACATCTCTACGACAAGAACCGGCCAGAGAATCTCGACTTCCTGCGCCGCTTCCGCGCGCTGATGGACGAATACCCGGCGATCACCTCCGTGGGCGAGGTCGGCGACGCGCAGATCGGCATGCAGATCCAGGCGGAATACACCTCGGGCGACGACAAGGTGCACATGTGCTACGCCTTCGAGTTCCTGGCCCCCGACCAACCCTCGGGCAACCGGGTCAGCCAGGTCCTGAGCAAGTTCGAGACGGTCGTCAGCGAGGGCTGGGCCTGCTGGGCCTTCTCAAACCACGACGTCGTGCGCCATGCGAGCCGGTGGAACCTTGGCGAGAAGGCGCAGCGCGTCTATGCCGCCCTGCTGATGAGCTTGCGCGGATCCGTCTGTCTCTACCAGGGGGAGGAGCTGGGCCTCACAGAGGCCTATGTCAGCTACGAGGAGTTGCAGGACCCCTACGGTATCCGCTTCTGGCCCAAGTTCAAGGGCCGCGACGGCTGCCGCACCCCGATCCCGTGGTCGGGCGACGGACCTAATGGGGGCTTCACCGACGGCAAGCCGTGGCTTCCGGTCGCGATGGAGCACCTGTCGCGCTCGGTCGCCAACCAGGACCGCGACGACGCGTCGATGGTGTCCTTCTACCGCGACATGATCGCGTTCCGAAAGGCGCACCCGGCGCTGATCAAGGGCGGGTTCGAGATGGTGGAGAGCGACGCCGATGTCGTGTCCTTCATCCGCACCGCCGAAGGGGGCGAGCGGGTGTTCTGCGCCTTCAACCTGTCCAACACCGCCCAGCCGATCCGCCTGCCCGCGGGCGACTGGCGCCAGGATCGCGGCGCACCCTTCACCGCCACGATCAACGACAAGGGCGTCACGCTGCCGCCCTACCAAGCCTATTTCGCGCAAGAAGACAGATAACGGCGCGCGACCGACACCAAAGGGGAGACTGACATGGCATCGCTGCTGCTGGAGAACATCGCCAAGTCCTACGGGACGGTCGAGGTGCTCAAGAACATCGATCTCGACATCCAGCAGGGCGAGCTGATCGTCTTCGTCGGGCCCTCGGGCTGCGGCAAGTCCACGCTGCTCAGGATGATCGCAGGGCTGGAGACGATCACCGCCGGCGATCTCTATATCGACGGGACCCGGATGAACGACGTGCCGCCCTCGAAGCGCGGCATTGCGATGGTGTTCCAGTCCTACGCGCTCTACCCGCACATGACGGTCTACGACAACATGGCCTTCGCGCTGAAGGTCGCGAAGATGGACAAGGCCCAGATCGACGAGCGCGTGCGCAACGCGGCCAAGATCCTGCAACTCGACCCCTATCTCGACCGGCTCCCGAAGGCCCTGTCGGGCGGCCAGCGCCAGCGCGTCGCCATCGGCCGGTCGATCGTGCGCGACCCGAAAGTCTACCTTTTCGACGAGCCGCTCTCCAACCTCGACGCGGCGCTTCGCGTCGATACCCGCATCGAGATCGCCCAGCTCAAGGAGCGGATGCCCGAGCGGACGATGATCTACGTCACCCACGACCAGGTGGAGGCGATGACGCTCGCCTCGCGCATCGTGGTGCTCAACAACAAGACCCACACCGTCGCGCAGTTCGGCAGCCCGCTGGAACTCTACCAGCGGCCCGAAAACACCTTCGTCGCGCAGTTCATCGGCTCGCCCAAGATGAACCTGCTGCCCGGCACGATCCGCGCGGGCGATGCGGGCCATACCGGCGTGGACGTCGCCGCCGGCGGCGTGGCCGAGGTTCCGGTCTCCGCCGCCAATGCCAGCGAGGGCGAGCGGGTGCAACTCGGCGTCCGGCCCGAGGATTTCGTCGTCGCGCGCGAGGGGGACCCGGTGATCTTCGAGGGCACGGCCTCGTACACGGAAAAGCTGGGCGAGGTCACCGTGGTCTACTTCGACGCACGCGACGGCGAGGATCCGGTGATCGCCAAGATCCCCGGCATCGCCGATGTCTCGAAAGGCACGCATCTGCGCCTGACTGCGGCGCCGGACAAGCTGCACCTCTTCGACACGGACGGGCACAGCTACTTCTACAAGTAGGCTTTTCATGCCGCTGCGTCATTCGGGGCTGGGCGTGGCGGCAAACGCAGGCTAAAAGCGCTTCGGACGCGCCCATGCGCCCGACTGACGATGGATGCCAAGCCCCATGTTCCTGATCTGCGGCGACAACCTGTTCGACATGTTCATGCAGCCGGGGGCGGAGCCGTCCGCCGCCGATTTCGCCGCTCGCGCGGGTGGCTCGCCCTTCAACGTTGCGATCGGCATGCGCCGCCTCGAAGGGGCCGCGGGCTACTTCTCGGCCCTTTCCACCGACCCGCTGGGCCGTGCCCTGCGCACCGTGCTGGAGAACGAGCGGGTGGACCTGCGCCATGTTCGCGATACCGAGCGCAAGACGACGCTCAGCCTCGTCACCCTCGATGCCGAGGGCGTGCCCGCCTACACGTTCTACTCCGAAGGGGCCGCCGATACCGGCGTGACGGTCGCCGATCTGCCGGAACTCGACGACGATCTGCGCGGCATCCATTTCGGCTCCTACTCCATCGTCCTGCCACCCACCGCTGATGCGCTGGCGGAGCTTGCCTCCCGCGCCGACTGGCGACTGGTCTCGCTCGACCCGAACATCCGCCCGACCGTCGAGCCGGACATGAGTGTCTGGCGCGAGCGGGTCGAGACGCTGATGGAGATGACGGACGTGCTCAAGATTTCGACCGAGGACCTGGGCCTGCTCTATCCCGGTGTCACGCCCGCGGAATTCGCGATCAAGGCGTTCAAGGCCGGCGTCGATCTGGTCGCCGTCACCGATGGGGGCGAGCGCGCGCTCGGCTGGACCTCCGCTGGCGTCGAGGCCGAGGCACGCCCACCGCAGGTCGACGTCATCGACACGGTCGGGGCAGGGGACACTTTCATGGCCGCCCTGCTGACCCGGCTGTCGCAGGCGCAGGACATGCGCGCCCATATCGCCGATCTCGACGCGGCAGGGCTGGAGGAGTTGCTCGCCTTCTGCGCACGGGCCGCGGCCATCACCTGCACTCGGCAGGGCGCCGACCTGCCGCGCCTGTCCGACCTTTAACGCCCCTCTAGCGGAGAACGCACATGGTTTCGCGCGTCATCCCGGTTCAACCGTTCGACCTCGTCATCTTCGGCGCCACCGGCGATCTCGCCCGGCGCAAGATCCTGCCGGGCCTCTATCGCCGCATGGTCGCGGGCCAGATGCCGACCGGGGCGCGCATCATCGGCGCCGCACGCTCCTCCCTCACGACCAAGGCCTTCCGCGAGATGGTGCGCGAGGCGCTCGACACCTTCGTCGGGACCAGCGAGATCGACGAGGAGATCGCCGCCGCCTTCCTCACAGCGCTCGATTACGTGGCCATCGACGCGACCGGGGAGGGCGGCTGGGCGGAGCTCGGCAAGAAGCTCGACAAGGGCGACAACGCCGTGCGCGCCTTCTACCTCTCCGTCGGCCCCTCCCTGTTCGGCCCGATCGCCGAGCGCCTGCAATCGACCGGCATCGCCACAAGCACCAGCCGCATCGTCGTCGAGAAACCGCTGGGCCACGACCTCGAAAGTGCGAAGGCCCTCAACGCCCAGCTCGCCGAGAGCTTCGACGAGCGGCAGATCTACCGGATCGACCACTACCTCGGGAAGGAGACGGTCCAGAACCTGATGGCCGTCCGCTTCGCGAACTCCCTGTTCGAGCCGCTGTGGAACGCGCGGCACGTCGACCACGTGCAGATCACGGTCAGCGAGGATATCGGCGTCGGCGGGCGCGGCGGCTACTACGACAAATCCGGCGCGATGCGCGACATGGTGCAGAACCACCTGATGCAGCTTTTGTGCCTCACGGCAATGGAGCCGCCCGCCCAGTTCGACGCCGACCGCGTGCGCGACGAGAAGCTGAAGGTCATCCGCTCGCTCGAGCCCGTCGATCCCGACGACACCGTGCGCGGACAGTATCGCGCGGGCCCCGACGGCCCCTCCTACAAGGAGGATGCCGAGAACCCCGACAGCCGGACCGAGAGCTATGTCGCGCTCAAGGCCTGCATCTCGAACTGGCGCTGGACCGGCACGCCGTTCTACCTGCGCACCGGCAAGCGGTTGCGCGCGCGGATGAGCGAGATCGCGGTGGTGTTCAAGGAGCCGCCGCACTCGATCTTCCCCAAGCTGCCGCCGCACCAGACCAACGCGCTGATCATCCGGCTGCAGCCCAACGAGGGCATCACCCTGCGCATGACGATCAAGGAGCCGGGGCCGGGCGGCATGCGCCTCGCCGACGTGCCGCTCGACATGAGCTTCGCCGAGGCGCTGGGCCCGAGTGCGGAGGCCATGCCCGACGCCTACGAGCGGCTGATCATGGACGTGATTCGCGGCGACCAGACGCTGTTCATGCGCGGGGACGAGGTCGAGGCCGCCTGGGCCTGGGCCGACAAGATCCTCGACGACTGGGAGGAGGAGCGCGACATCCCCCGCCCCTACGACGCGGGCGGCTCCGGCCCCGAGGACGCGCTGCGCCTGATGCACCGCGACGGCCGTCGCTGGCGGGAGATCGAGGGATGATGCGCTATGACAGCCGCGAGGCGCTGATGACCGGTCTCGCCGACATAGTCGCCGGTCAGCTGCGCGCGGCCCTCGCCACGCAGGACCATGCCACCCTCGCGGTACCGGGCGGCACCACGCCCGGCCCCTTCCTCGACGCGCTCAGCCGCGCCGATCTCGACTGGCCGCGCATCCGCGTCATGCTGACCGACGAGCGGTTCGTGCCAGAAAGCTCCGACCGCTCCAACACCGCGCTTCTGCGCCGCAGCCTGCTGCGGGGTGCCGCCGAGGGCGCGCAGCTGATCCCCTTCTACCGCGAGGCCGACCGCCCCGAGGACGTGTTCGAGGAGCTGACGGCCACAATCGCCGCCGCACTGCCGCTCGATGTCTGCGTGCTGGGCATGGGGGCGGACATGCACACCGCCTCGATCTTCCCCGGCGCCGACCGGCTGGGCGACGCGCTCGACGCAGGGGCGCCGCCCGTGCTACCGATGCGGGCCCCCGGCGCGCCCGAGCCCCGTCTGACACTCACCGCCCCGGTCCTCTCCGCCGCACGCCACCTGCACATCCTGATCCAGGGTCAGGACAAGGCCGAGGCGCTGGAACAGGCGCAGGCCGAGACCGATCCGAGCGCGGCACCCGTCCGCGTCGCGCTCGACGCAGGGGCGACGGTGCATTGGGCCGCCTGACCCACCGTGACACCTTGACCTGAGCCGCCGTTCCTCCACCGTCAGGCCAAACAGGGGAGGACACATCATGGGCACGCCCGTCACCATCCGCCACGACGGCGAAATCGCCATCGTCGAGATCGACAACCCACCGGTCAACGCCGTCGGCCAGGCAGTCCGGCAGGGACTGTGGGACGCCGTCGCCACGCTCGACGCCGACCCGCAGATCGAGGCGGTGCTGCTGACCTGCGCGGGCCGCACCTTCATCGCCGGGGCGGACATCCGCGAATTCGACGGCGGCGCGCTGGAGCCGTGGTTGCCCGAGGTGGTGGAGCGTATCCACGCGGCCCGGAAGCCCTGGACCGCCGTCCTCTTCGGCACCGTGCTGGGCGGCGGGCTGGAAACGGCGCTCGGCTGCCATTACCGCATCGCACATCCAGACACGAAGCTCGGCCTGCCGGAAGTCTCCCTTGGCCTCGTCCCCGGCGCGGGCGGCACCCAGCGCGTGCCGCGCATCTCCGGCGCCGCCGCCGCGGTGAAGCTGGTCACGACCGGCGCGCCGATCTGCACCGAGGAGGCGGAGCGGATGGGCCTGATCGACCGCATCGTGACCGACCTGCCCGCTGACGCGCTGCACTTCGCCCGCGATACGGCGGCAAAACCCGTCCCGCGCCTCGACCCCGGCCCGGCGCAGACCGACCTCACCTCCGAGGACTGGGAGGAACTGCGCGAAGACGTGACGCGCAAGGCGCGCGGCCAGATCTCCCCCGTCCGTGGCTTCGACACCGTGCGCAAGGCCTTCGAGACCGACCTCGCCGAGGGGATGAAGCTGGAGCGGCAGGCGTTCATGGACCTCAAGGCGAGCGCGCAATCGCAGGCCCTGCGCCATGCCTTCTTCGCCGAGCGGGCAGTCGCCAAACCCGCGGCACTCGACGGTGTCACCCCGCGCGAGGTCGCCTCGCTCGCCATCATCGGCGGCGGGCTGATGGGATCGGGCATCGCCACCGCCGCGCTGACCTCCGGCTTGCCGGTCACGGTGGTCGAGCAGTCGGAGGAGGCCGCGGCGGGTGCGCGGGACCGGATCGCGGGCAACCTCGCCTCCGCCGTCAAGCGCGGCAAGATGACCGAGGACCAGCGCGACGCGACACTGGCCCGCCTGACGACCGCGACCGGCTACGAGGCGGTGGCCGAGGCCGACATGGTGATCGAGGCGGTGTTCGAGGACACGGACGTCAAGCGCGCCGTCTTCGACGCGCTCGCCACCCACGCGCGCGGCGATGCGATCCTGGCCACCAACACCTCCTATATCGACCCGACCAGCTTCACGGGCGCAGTGCCGAACCCGGATCGGATCATGGGGCTCCACTTCTTCTCGCCCGCTCACATCATGCGGCTGGTGGAGGTCGTGCGCACGCCCGACACCGCGGCGGAGGTGCTGGCCGCGGGCTTCGCGCTCGCCAAGCGGATGCGCAAGGTGGCGGTGCTGTCGGGCATCTGCGACGGTTTCATCGGCAACCGCATCCTCGGCGCCTATGGCCGCATGGCGGGATACCTGTTGGAGGACGGCGCCAGTCCCGCACAGATCGACGGCGCGATGAAGGCCTTTGGAATGCCGATGGGCCCGTTCGAGATGTTCGACATGGCAGGCCTCCAGATCGGCTATTCCAACCGCAAGCGAGAGGCCGCGACGCGTCCCGCCGACCAGCGCTATTCCCGCATCCCCGACCTGATCGTCGAGGACGGCGCACTGGGCCAGAAGACGGGCCGGGGCTACTACGCCTATGACGACGGCAGCCGCGTCGCCCGCCCCTCGCCCGAAACCGACGCGATCATCGCATGCGAGCGGGAAGCGCGCGGCATCGCCCCGCGCAGCTTCTCCGACGAGGAGATCGTCGCCATGCTCCACGCCGTGCAGGTGAACGAGGCGGCTGCGATCCTGGAGGAAGGCATCGCCGAACGTCCGCTCGACATCGATGTGGTCAAGATGATGGGCTACGGATACCCGCGCTGGCGCGGCGGCCCGATGCAGGAGGCGGATGCCCGCGGCACCGACACGGTGCTCGCCACCATGCGTGGCATCGCCGAGGCCGATCCGGGCAGCTGGACCGTCTCTCCGCTGCTGGCGCGCCTCGGGGCCGACGGCACGCCGTTCTCGACCCTCGATAAATGATCGGGGCCGCGCCGCGTCTTTCCTACCCCCGGTGGAAAGGCTGCGGCACGGCCCGCGACCGGTCGGCGCGGGTCCCCCCGAACCCGGTGCGCCGACAAGGCGTTGCGTCAGTTCGGCAGGCCCGTAGGCGTCCGCGTCAGCGTGTCGACCTCCGCCGCCATCCGGATCAGCCGTGCGGCCAGCGCCGGACCGCGATCGCCGATCATCTCGTAAGCCGCATGTTCCAGCAGCTCCGCCGCGATCTGCAGGGCGCGCACGCCATCGGTCTGACGCCTGTCCCGGTCCAGCGCGGCCTTCAGAATCTCGGTCGTGTCGGGCATCGAGCGCACTCCCCCCCCGTGTCACATCACCGCACCAGCCATAAGCCGTTTCGGTCCGACGGGTCATAACGGAGCCACGTTATTTTATGTCGCCACGCTCCACGTCGCTGCGTCGCACGCGCTGCACGCGCGGCTGGATCAGGCTGGACCCCAGCCCCACGATCGCCGCCGAGGTCCGGTCCGTGACGCCCAGCTTGTCGTAGATCTTGCGCAGGTGGGCATCGACCGTGTGCGGCGAGATGTTGAGCACCTGCGAAATCTGCGAGTTGCTGCGGCCGCGCGCGATCCAGCGCAGGATCTCCCGCTCGCGCGGGCTGAGTTCGGGCCGTTGCCAGACCTCGTTATCGGTCATCTCGCAATAGCGCTGATGCGCCACCTGCGCGGCCATCTGCAATTCCGAGATGACACGGGCCGAGCTCGGGACTGTCCCCTGCGGAAAGCCCAGTCCGACATAGCCGTTCCGCAGGCCGGGACCGAAGACCTGGATCGCCAGCCCGTCGCCGATCCCGCGATCCTGCATCGTCTCCAGGTAGTCGCGCTGCCGCCGCGCCAGCGAGGCGAGCCGGGCCGTGTCCGACCACCGGAACGGCCGCGTCATCTGCGCGGCCAGTTCCGGGATCGGATCGACCTTGTAGAGCTCATCCGAAATGTACTCGCAGACCCAGTCCTCGGGAAAGCCGTCGGCCATGATGTCGATCCGCGCACCGTCGCCTGCGCGGAAGTGGTGGTAGCTCATCTTGTCCGCCCCCTGCGCCTGCATGTAGGCGAACGTGTGGTCCCACAGCGCGACGGGGGTCTGCGCGGACAGGCTGCCGGCGATGAACTCCTGAAGTCCGGTCTCGACCATTGGCCTCTCCCGATCGCGAGGACGGATGCAGCATCAAGCGATCACGTTATCCCGATCCGGCCAATTCCCCTAGTTGCATTTCGGCTACCGTCGCAAATGCAGAAGGCCGCACGGGGTGCCTCCCCGCGCGGCCTTCGCGATGTCGTGCCGGAAAACCCGGATCAGGCGTTGACCGAGTCCTTCAGCGCCTTGGCGATCGTCACCTTCACGGCGCGGTCGGCTTCCTTCTTCATCTGCTCGCCCGTGGCGGGGTTGCGCACCATCCGCTCGGGACGGTCGCGGCAGAACACCTTGCCCACGTTGGGGATGGTGACGGCGCCGCCGGCGGTCACTTCCTTGGTGATGATCTCGGACAGCGCGTCGAGAAACTCGCCAGCGGATTTCTTGTCGCTCTCGGTGGACTCGGCGAGGGCGGCGACGAGCTGGGTCTTGGTCATCGGTTTCTGAGTCATGAGTTTCCCTATACGTCTCTCATTGTCGTTTGTCGTGCGGCCGGGTCGGGCCGTGGTCGCGCAATATTGACCTTATTCGGCTGAGGCTCGCAACGCTTTTCCTGCCCGTTTTCGGTGTGAAATGTCCCTTGATCGCGGGGCAGAATCACAAGAAAGCGGTCTCGTCGAAGCTTCGCAGCTTGCGCGAGTGCAGTTTCTCCAGCGGCATGTCGCGCAGGGCCTCCATCGCCTTGATGCCGATTTCGAGGTGCTGTGCCACCTGGCGCTTGTAGAAATCGGTGGCCATGCCGGGCAGCTTCAGCTCTCCGTGAAGCGGCTTGTCGGACACGCAGAGCAGCGTGCCGTAGGGCACGCGGAAGCGAAAGCCGTTGGCCGCGATCGTGGCGCTTTCCATGTCGAGCGCGACCGCCCGGCTCTGGCTCAGCCGCTGCACGGGGCCGGACTGGTCGCGCAGCTCCCAGTTGCGGTTGTCGATGGTGACGACGGTGCCGGTGCGCATGATCCGCTTCAGCTCGTAGCCCTCCAGCCCCGTCACCTTCTCCACCGCGTCCTCCAGCGCGACCTGGATCTCGGCCAGCGCCGGGATCGGCACCCAGACCGGCAGGTCGTCGTCGAGCACGTGGTCCTCGCGCACATAGGCATGGGCGAGCACGTAGTCGCCCAGGCTCTGGCTGTGGCGCAGGCCCGCGCAATGGCCCAGCATCAGCCAGGCATGGGGGCGCAGCACCGCGATATGGTCGGTGATGGTCTTCGCATTGGACGGGCCCACGCCGATATTGACCATCGTGATGCCGTTCCCGTCCTCGCGCGTCAGGTGATAGGTCGGCATCTGCGGCATCTTCGCGGTCGGCGTGCCGGTGGCCCCGTCGCGGGTCGTGACGGCCCCGCCCGGCTCGACGAAGGCGACATAGCCCGAGTCCGCGTCGTCCAGTTGCGCCTTCGCCCAGGTCACGAACTCGTCCATGTAGAACTGGTAGTTGGTGAACAGGACGTGGTTCTGGAAATGGGTGGGGCTGGTCGCGGTGTAGTGCGCCAGCCGCGCCAGCGAATAGTCGATGCGCTGCGCGGTGAACGCGGCCAGCGGCCGCCGCCCCATCGCGTCGCGCCCCGCGACACCGTTGACGATATCGTCGTTGGTGGTCTCGAGGTCGGGCACATCGAACACGTCGCGCAGCGGCCCGCCCAGCCGGTCCTCGATCGCGCCCTCCACATGCGCGCCCTCGGGCAGCGCGAAGTGCAGCGGGATCGGCGTGTCCGACACGCTGACCTGCACCGGCACATTGTGGTTCTTCATCAGCAGGCCGATCTGCTGGACCAGGTAGTTACGGAACAGGTCGGGCCGGGTCAGCGTCGCGCTGTAGGTGCCCGGCTCGCTGACATGGCCGAAGCTCAGGCGGCTGTCGACCCAGGCGAAGCTGGTCGTCGTCATCTCCAGCCGCGGGTAGAACGCGCGGTAGCGGCCCTGCGGCTCCGCGCCGTTCATCACCTCGGCGAAATGCTCGCGAAGGAAGGTGGTGGCGCGGTCGTAGATCGCGATGATCGCCGCGACCGCCTCCTCGGCATCGGTAAAGCTGTGGGCGGGGGCCGTCTCCGGCGTCAGGACCGAAACTTCGGCTTGGGCAAAGGGAACGCGCATCTGTGTATCTCCGGCGAGGGTCTCGTCGCCCTCTTTACTCGATCTGTGCGACGGTGCTGTTGCGACCGTCCGGGATACGCATCTGCGCTATCACCCCGCGCGCCGAAAGGGAATGCCCCAGATGGGCGCGGGCGTTCCGTTAACCTTGCCTAACGCACCTTGACCCTTTCCCCGCGGGGAAAGAGGAATACCGCCCCGTCCGACAGACCGGCGCCGCTGCCACCGGAAGCCCATTCCCCGCGGGTAAAGGCTAAGCCCTTGATATCCCGTCGGCGCCCCCACGACCGGGACTGTACGGCGTCCCGGTCTCCGGTGCGCTCCGCCTCTGCGGGGACCGCGCGGCGCTAACCGCTTACCCGCGGGGAAAGATCAGCGCACGAACAGGTCCACGGTCTCGAACCGGGTCACGTCGACCAGCCCGATATCCGAGATGCGTAGCTCCGGTATCACCACCAGCGCCAGCAGCGAGTGCTGCATGTAGGCGTTGTTCAGATCGCACCCGCAGGCCCGCATCGCGTCCATCATGCCTTGCGCCTTCTCGGCGACCTCTTGCGCGGGCGCATCCGACATCAGCCCGCCGATCGGCAACTCGACCATCGCGATCTCCTCGCCATCGCGGAACAGGCAGATGCCGCCCCCGACCGCGCGCAGCCGGTTCGCGGCCAGCGCCATGTCGCGCTTCGAGGTGCCGACGACGATCATGTGGTGGCTGTCATGCGCGACGGTCGAGGCCATCGCCATCTCGCCCCGATAGCCGAAGCCCGACACGAATCCGTTGGTCACGCCGCCCGTCGCGCGGTGCCGTTCGACCAGCGCGATCTGGCAGACGTCGCCTGCGGGATCCATCGCCACGATCCCGTCGTCGACCCGCAGATCCGCCTCCAGCGCCTTGGTCGGTGCCTGGTTCTCCACCACGCCGATGACACGGGCGCGCACGGCGTCCCCCTCCGCCGCGATGTCGAAGTCCCCCGCTTCGAGGTCGCGCGCCATATTTACCGTGGCCCGCGCGTGCTGCGGCCAGTCGAACGCCACGGGCAGATCGGCGAGCGTGCCGCCTTCGGCCACCACGCGCCCGCGCGCGATCACCATTTCGATCGGCAGATCCCGCAGGTCCGAGGTCAGGATCACATCCGCGATCCGCCCCGGCGCGATCGAGCCGATCTCGCGCTCCAGCCCGAAATGCGTGGCGGTGTTGATCGTCGCCATCTGGATCGCGATCACGGGGTCGAGCCCGCAGGCGATGGCGTGCCTCACCACGCGGTTCATGTGCCCGTCATTGACCAGCGTGCCAGAATGGCAATCGTCCGTGCACAGGATGAAGCCCCGCGGGTCGAGCCCCTTCTGCGTCACCGCGGTCACCTGCGCCTCGACGTCGTACCAGGCTGAGCCGAGACGCATCATCGCCTTCATCCCCTGTCGCACGCGGGCGATGGCGTCGGCCTCGCTGGTGCCTTCGTGATCATCCGCCGGGCCGCCCGCCGCATAGGCGTGGAAGGCGGGACCGAGGTCGGGGGAGGCGTAGTGCCCGCCCACGGTCTTGCCCGCATCCTGCGTCGCCGCGATCTCCGCCAGCATCTGCTGCGAGCCGTTGATGACACCGGGGAAGTTCATCATCTCGCCCAGCCCGATGATGCCGGGCCAGGTCATCGCCTCGGCCACCTCGTCGGGGCCGAGCTCCGCCCCTGTCGTTTCCAGCCCCGGCGCGGAGGGCGCGCAGGACGGCATTTGCGTATAGATATTAACGGGTTGAGCCAGTGCCTCGTCATGCATCAGGCGGACGCCTTCGAGGCCGAGGACGTTGGCGATCTCGTGGGGGTCGATGAACATGGAGGTGGTGCCGTGGGGGATCACGGCGCGGGCGAACTCGGTGACGGTGAGCATGCCGCTCTCGACATGCATATGCGCGTCGCACAGCCCCGGCAGCATGTAGCGGCCCTGCGCCTCGATCACCTCGGTGGCCTCGCCGATACAGTGGGACGCATCGGGGCCGCAATAGGCAAAGCGACCGGATTTGATCGCGATATCATGGTCTTGCAATAGCTCGCGGGTATAAACGTTGACCCAGGTGCCGCCCCGGATCACGAGGTCCGCAGCCGCTCGCCCGGCGGCAACGGCGACGAGATCGGGGGCCAGCTCGGCCCAGCTTGCAACACCGTAATCCATGACGACCTCCTGTCTCGAAAGGCCGCATGGTGCGGGGGAAGAGGGAGAGCGTCCAGCCCGGAAATGGCGGTCTGCGATGCGTATGGAATGCGTATGGCACGCGTATGGCAGATTTCGGGCTTGCCCGCGCCGGACCCGACGCGGCAGGGCGACATGTCGCGAGGGGCGGCGCCGCACCGATCCGGTCCTGCGACCATCGGGGACGCATGGTCCGCAGCGGTCTCGGAAGCGGTCAGCCCGTGGCCTGCAACAACGCCATCGCATCTTCGTCCGACAAAATGCATGGAGCGTATTCCTGGGCTGCGCGGATCGTCCCGGCCGCCGCCGCCCATCCGCGCGTGCCATCCGGATCCGAACGGGCCAGGGTGTCGAGAATCCGCAGTTCCACCGCCGGGAGGTCGACCTCGCGCACCCGAGGGAGGAGCGCTTCGAGCCGCGCGGGATCGACGTCGGGGGCGTCCCGAAACGCATGGCAGGCCAGCGCGGCCTCGGCGGACAGCCGGATGAACAGGCTGAGCTCCTCGCTCCGAACCGCGGCGAGGAGCTGCGCCTCGGCCTCGGCCTCGGTCGTTTGCAGTCCGGGGGGCTGCAGGGCCAGTTCCGCGGATCGCGTGTCCGCCCATTGGACGAAGTGCAGGAGCTCGGAGTCGCGCGCGACCTCGGCGGACCTCGCGAAGATCCGCATGGCGTCCTCGCGGCGGTCCGCAGCGGCGAGCACCTCGCCCAGCGACAGGAAGGCGACGAACAGGTCGACGGGGCGGCCCGTCGCCTGGCCGGCGGTGACCAGCTCCCGCCCGCGACGAACGGCCATTTCGGCATGACCCAAGGCGGCATGACAGCAGGTTTGCAGGTGGCGGAGGAACACATACCGGGTCAGCACGAAATCCCCCCGCTCCCGCGTGCGATCGTCCCAGAAGGAGCCGACCTTCTCGAGCGCGGCGAGGGTCGCGGCGAACTTGCCTTGCGCGAAATACGACCGGGCGCGGACCATCGCGGCCTCTGCTTGCAGGGTGCGATCTCCGATCCGGTCGGCGGCCGCGGCGGCTTCGTCGCAATAGGTCAGCGAGGCCGGGAACCGGCCATTGTCGGACGTGTAGTAGGACAGGTGGATGCACGCATCCACGAGGAGCCGGTCGTCGCCGAGGTCGCGGGCGATCTCGCGAGAGCGTTTGAGGTTTTGCCACATCGTCTCGGTATGGGCGAGGGGGTGCAGCGGGCGCTGCCACGCGAGGATCTGCGCCTCGGTCCGGCGATGTTCGGGTGTCGGGGGAAGGGCGCGGGCGCTTTGGAGCGCGATGGCGAGCATCGCGTTGGCGAGCGGATAGGACGATCGCGCGACGGCCTGCTCGGTCGCGCAGAGCGCCAGCTCGACCGCCTTGGCGAACTGGTCGCTTTCGAGCGCATGATGCGCGAGCATTGCGCTGAGGGTCTTGTCGCCCGCGCGCCAGTCCGCGTGCCGCAGATCGACGACCCTGGCGTGCAGGTCCTTGCGCCGGCCTGTCGGGATCGCCTGGTAGGCGGCCTCCTGAACCAGCGCATGCTTGAAGCCGTAGACGCGCTGCGGCAGCGACCGGATGCGGTAGAGCAGGTCGCCGTCCGCGAGTTCGGCGATGGCAGCCTCGTAGGCATCGGGGCGGAGCCCGGACAGCGGTTGCAGCAGATCGTCGGCAGGTTCCGATCCGAGGATGGCGGCGGCCTCGATGGTCCGGCGCAGATGGGGTGGAAGGGCGTCGATGCGGCGGGTGAGCAGGCTCGCCACCGTCTCGGGGACCGGGCGATCCTCCCCGTCCAGGGCCGGGTCGAGCCGTGCGATCTCTTCGAGGAACAGCGGCACGCCTCCCGATCGTGCGGTGATGTCGCCGGACGCATCGCGGCCGAGGTGGGCGAGCAGGCGGATGCTCTCGGCCTCCGACAGGGGAGCGAGCGTCAGGGCGCGCAGGCCGGTGACGGTGGAGAGGTTGAGGTCGGCGCCGGGGCGCAGCGTGACGATCACCA
The DNA here is from genome assembly GCF_032464675.1 of Roseobacter sp. HKCCA0434. Classification (NCBI taxonomy): domain Bacteria; kingdom Pseudomonadati; phylum Pseudomonadota; class Alphaproteobacteria; order Rhodobacterales; family Roseobacteraceae; genus Roseobacter; species Roseobacter sp. HKCCA0434. The sequence goes on along the minus strand of NZ_JAWDKL010000004.1, from coordinate 28,604 downwards.
GCGGGCCGTCGCGGTCGAGCGACCGGACGATCCGATGGGCGAGCGTCGCGCCGTCCTCGTCCGCCCAATGCGCGTCCTCGATCAGCAGCACCGCATCGCGGCCCGCCAGCAGTTGAACCGCAAGCAGCAACGCATCGGCGATTGCCTGCAGGTGTAGGCTCCTGGGCATCTCGCCGGTGCCGCCCGTGTCGTCGCGCGTCGCGAAGAGCGCCTCGACCGGGGCGATCCGGCGGCGCAGGGTGGGATCGGGGATCACCGCATCGAGGGCGGTCACGGGATCGTCGGCCACCCTGTCCCCGATCAGCGAGGCCAGCACGGAGGCGAAGCGGGCGATGCCGCCGCCGATCTCGCTGGAGTGGAACTGCACGCGCAGCAGGTGCACGGGCCCGAGCCGGGTGAGCGCCTCGTGCACGAAACGCGATTTCCCGATCCCGGCCTCGCCCGTGATCGCCACGGCCCTCGGACCGGCTGCCGCGGCGAGGGCGTGGACCTCGTCGAGCTCCCGCTCCCGCCCGATGAAGGGGGTCAGGCCACGTGCCTTGCGGATGTCGAAGCTGCCGCGCGAGAGGATCTCCCCGACCAGTTGCCAGACCGGAACCGGTGCCTGCCCGTCCGACTGAAGGGGGGCCGCCGCCGTGAACGAGAAGGCCCCGCAGCAGGCCGCAGCCACCCTGTCGGTGAGCAGGACGTCGCCGCTGGCTGCCGCCTCGGCGAGGGTCTGTGCGAGGTGGACGGCCGGAGAGCCGCCCCGGTCGTCGCCGATCAGGGCGCGGGACGTGTCGACGCCCACGGCACAGTCGAGACGCGCGATCTCGAACGCGGCGAAGGTGGCGGACAGGGCCGGGCTCTCGTCGGGGCGATCCACGCCGAAGATGCAGGACAGGCGGTGCCCGGCCCGGCCCTGGACCAGACCTCCCTCACGCCGCACGGCCCGCTCGATGGCGTCGGAGGCTTCGCGGCTGGCGGCCTCCGCATCCTCTGGGTCGCGGTGGCGCAACGCGGCCAGCAGGCGGTCCGAGACGATGTGCATGACGGCCACATGCCGAAGGTGGGGCAGGGTCGCGTCCGCCTCCCGGTCCGGGGGCGAGGCGGTGGGGGCGCGCGGTGCGGTGGCGATCGCCGGCTGCGTCCGGTCCTCTGACGCGGGCGGTTCCGCCCGGATTTCCTCGTAGAGCGCGGTGGTGGAGGGATCGACCGAGACCGACAGATCGGCGCGGATCCGTCGGCCCGTCTCGCGAAAGAGCTCCAGGGCCGCGTTGCGGCGGCCTTGCCGCCAGAGGGCGGTCATCAGCATCCGCAGGGCGTGCTCGTCATAGCCGTCGAGCACGAGATGGCGCCGCGCGAGGCTTTCTAGATCGGAGAAGCGCCGCCCCGACAGCGCCGCGGCCTCGGCCCGTTCCAGCCGGGCCATAAGGCGGGCGCGCAGGTCCGCCCGCGCCGCGTCGAGCCGATCCTCAATCTCGGACTCGAACCCGCTCATGCCCTCGAGCGGCTGGCCGAGCGGAAGCGCCGACACCGCGTCGACGCGATCGAGCGCATCGATGTCGCGCGCGATCCGGTCGCCGTAAAGCTTGATCCAGCCGGGGGTCACGACCAGGGCATCCGAGGGCTCCAGCGCCGTCTTCAGCCGAAAGATCGCCTGCCGGAGCGAGGACCGTGCCTGCGCGTCGGGCTGTCCGGGCCAGAGCAGGGCCGCGAGTGTCGACCGGCTGAGCGCGACGTCGGGCTCGATGGCGAGGAGCGCCAGAATCGCTTCGACCTTCCGCGTCGGCAGGCGCACGGGCACACCGTCGAGGCGCAGCTCGAACTGACCGAACAGGTTGATGGCGACGCGCTGTTGCATGGCTCCCGTCGCTGAGACGTGCGGTGATTCTGGTGGCACGGCCCATTTGGGGGCCGAACGACCGGCGGGTAAACGAAGTTCGCGGTCTGCGCGGTTCTTTTAACGGCACTGTAACGGCAGGCCGACCCTGCGGGAAACGGAGGATGTGCACAGGAGCGGGCGTCAATCGAAAGGCACCCGTCATGTTCAAGTTCATCTGCAATTCGCTGCGTCGACGTCGCCGTCGCGGTCCGACACTTCCCACGAGCACCCACATGTGCCGCGATCTCGGGATCGACCGACGCGGGTCCGAGGAGGCGTTCCGCTCCGCCCGCGACTCCAATCCGGGGGGGTGGCTGTGATGCGCGCGCTTTACCGGAACGGGCTTCCGCAGGTCGAAGGGGCCGAGCTGCTGACCGATGCGGGGCTGGAGACGACCCTGATCTTCCTCGAGGGGCATGATCTGCCATGCTTCGCGTCCTATCCGCTTCTGGGCACCAGCGAGGGGCGGCAAGTGCTCAAGAGCTATTTCCAGCGGCATCTCGCCATCGCGGCCGATCACGGCACGGGCTTCCTGCTCGAGGCGCCGACCTGGCGGGCCAGCCGGGACTGGGGGGCGCAGCTCGGCCACTCGCCGGACGATCTGGCCCGGTTCAACAAGAGCGCCATCGACCTGCTGGTGGAGGTGCGGCGGGAGGCGTCGAGCGTCTCGCCGATCGTGATCTCGGGCAATATCGGCCCGCGCGGTGACGGCTACCAGCCGGACATGACGATGAGCGCGGAGGAGGCGCAGGCCTTCCACGCCGAGCAGATCGGCTGGTTCGTGGACACGGAGGCCGACATGGTCAGCGCCTTCACGATCTCGACCGTGAACGAGGGCGTGGGCATCGTGCGCGCGGCGGCCGAAGCGGGGATGCTCGTCGTCCTGTCCTACACAACGGAGACCGATGGACGCCTGCCGGACGGAACCCCTTTGGGCGAGGCCTTCGAGCGGACCGACGAGCTGACGGACGGGGGAGCGGCCTATTTCATGATCAACTGCGCCCATCCCGATCATTTCCGGGCCGCGCTTGAATCCGATGCCGCGTGGTTGCAGCGCGTCCTGGGTGTGCGGGCGAATGCATCGCGGCAGAGCCATGCGGAACTCGACGAGGCGGAGGAACTCGACGCGGGGAACCCGGCCGAACTGGGGCGCGACTACGCGCAACTCAAGCGGATGCTTCCCAACCTGCGCGTCTATGGCGGCTGCTGCGGCACCGACCATCGCCATATCGAGGCGATGGCGGATTGCTGCTGCCGGATCCGGGCGGCCTGAGCGGAGGCGGCGCAGGCAGGCATGGTCGGCGACCCGTTTGACACCCGGTCACGGTCCGGGACCAGGCGCATCCGATCAGCCCGCCAGTCGGGCTGCGGCGTTGCGAGGCCGGAGATGCGGGTGCGCTCGCGAGCATCTACCGCGCGCGGCTGTAGTGCATCTGGTCCCGCGCGCCTGCCGTCCGGAGCAGGTCGCGGCCCGACGCGCGGGGTGTCGCCTGCATCCACGGCGATGTTCGGTTCACCCGCTTGCCCCTGAACGGGAGCGGTGCGCCCGTCGGCCTCGGCGTTCTCTGCGCTCCGGGCCCTGTCCGTGTCTCCATGCCGACCCGGTTGTCGCCGGTCGGGGCATCGGCATCCCAAACATATCTGCCTCGCCCTGCCGCAGCGGGGCGCGGCGTCTCACACATGAGGACGATCCGATGATGACACTCGAAGAGCCGTTCCGGCTCGCGACCGAGCGCGACGCTCCGCAATTGGCGGAACTGGTCAACCATGCCGGGGAGGGCCTGCCGCTGCATGTCTGGACCGGTCTCGCCCGAGAGGGGGAGGATCCGTGGGCGATCGGGCGCGCGCGGCAGGCGCAGAAGGCGCATGCGGGCGAGGTCATCGTCGTGGACGAAGGCGGCGGGGCGGTTGCCTGCCTGACCGGCTATGCGATCGGGTCGGAGCCTCAACCCATCGGCACGGACATGCCCGCGCTGTTCCGACCCCTGCAGGAGCTGGAGAACCGCGCTCTCGACAGCTGGTATGTCAACGTGCTGGCCTGTCTGCCGGCAGCACGGGGGCAGGGGATCGGGTCGCGGCTGCTACTGCTGGCGGAGCGGATCGCGATGGCGCAGGGGATCGGGCGGCTGAGCCTGATCGTGTCGAGCGGCAATGCGGGCGCGCGCAGGCTCTACGACCGACATGGGTTCGCGGAAGTCGCGCGGGCGCCGCTCGTCAAGGAGGGGTGGGAGACCGGGAGCGACGCGTGGATCCTGCTCGCCCGGCCGGTTGCGGGGGCCGGAGCGTCCTTTGCCAGCCCCGAGGCGTCACATGTCACCACGTGGCGACGGACGTAGCGATGAGCGGTCGACCGCTTCGCATCCGCAAGGCCATCGCGAAGGATGCGCACATGCTGGCGCGTCTTTTCGACGAGGCCGATGGCGGACTGTTACGACCCCGCTGGGCCGCCGCGGCGGCGCCGGGTCAGACGCCCTATGCGGTCGGCGCGGTGGAGATCGTCTCGAACAGGACGCGGACCGCGCTGCGCGACGCCTGGGTCGCGGAGGAGGCCGGAACGGTCGTCGGCACCGTCCTAGCCTACCGGATGGTGGCGCAGAAGATCGGGACGGACCAGCCCTATGCGCGCCTCAAGGCTCATGTGGTCGGCAGCTGGTATGTCGACTCGCTCGCCATCGTAGAAGGTCGCCGGGGCGCAGGGCTGGGCCGGTTGCTGCTGCAAACAGCCAAGGAGGCGGCGCGGCGGGCCGGATGCACGACGATGTCTCTTCTGGTCTATGACACCAATGCGGCGGCGGCGGCCCTCTATGCCCGGTGCGGTTTCTTGGAAGCCGGTGCCGGATCGCTGACCCCCGATCAACCGTCCGGGGCGCGGTCCATCCGGCTGCTTCGGTGCGGTATCGGAGAGGCGTCCGAACCCGCCGTGGAGAGGGCACGCGCTCAAGGGATCTAACCTCGTCCATGATCGTCCTCGCGCGCGGTCGTTGCCACGATTTGAGGCGGAAGCCCCGCGGTTCGGCGCACCGAAATGACCACACGACGCGCTGCATCTACCAAATGGGAGTAGGCCGGTCCCGTGGCCCACGCCTACGACTCGGCGCACAAGGTCGATCACCGGAGTGCCCATGACCCGATTTTTCAGCTTCGCCCTTCCGCTGCTTCTGGGCTCCGCCCTTCATGCGCAAGAGGCCGTCACGGCCCGCACGATCATCGTCATGGACGGCTCCGGCTCGATGTGGGGGCAGATCGACGGCGTGCCCAAGCTGGAGATCGCGCGCCGCACGGTGGGCGAGGTGCTGGCGGACCTGCCGCGGGAGCGGGAGATCGGGCTGGTCGCCTATGGCCACCGCACGCGCGGCGATTGCGCCGATATCGAAGTGATGGTTCCCCCTGCCGCGGGCACTTCGGGCGCCATCCTCGGCGCGGTCGAGGCCATGCGGTTCCAGGGACGCACGCCGCTCTCCGCCGCCGTGCGCAGGGCTGCCGAGACCCTGCGCTACACCGAGGATCCCGCGACGGTCGTGCTCGTCACCGACGGGCTCGAGACCTGCGAGGCCGATCCCTGTGCCCTGGGACGCGAGCTGGAGGAGGCGGGCCTCGATTTCACCGCGCATGTCGTGGGCTTCGGCCTGACGGAGGAGGAAGGGGCACAGGTCTCCTGCCTCGCCGAGAACACGGGCGGGCGATATTTCGAGGCGTCGGACGGGGCCGCCCTGACCGATGCGCTGGATCAGACGCTGACCGCCGCGGCGCCGCCGATTGTGGAGGTCGCGCCCCTGCCGGACGCCACGCTGGAGGCGGCGGACAGTGCCCCGATCCTTGCCTATATCGATGTGGCGTGGACCGGACCGGGGGCCGAGGATGACTACCTGGAGATCGTCGAGGATGTCGAAACCCCGGGCCGCTGGCTGACCTTTGCCTATGTGGACCCCGACAGCGACACGGTCTCGCTGCAGATGCCGCCCGGCCCCGGCGATTACCTGATCCGCTACGTCTCGACCGAACGGCAGCACGCCGTTCTGGCGGAGCGTCCCATCACCGTGACCGAGGCGGAATTCGTGCTCGACGGTCCGGCCGGTGCCGCCCCCGCCGAGACGATCGAGGTGTTCTGGCGCGGCCCCGGCGGCGCGGAGGATTACATCGACATCCAGCGCGCCGACACCGAGGCGACCAGCGGCGAGACGTCCTGGGCTTGGGCGCGCGACGGCAACCCCGCCGCGATCCGCGTCCCGGTGGAGCCGGGCGACTACAACCTGCGCTACGTCGTGCAGGGCGTGAACAGCCGCGCCGTCGGGCTTGCGATCCCCTTCACCGTGACGGAGCCGAAGGGCGAGATCGTGGCCCCGGCAGCCGTGCGGCCCGGTGCCGAGTTTCCGGCGCGCGCCGAGGGGCCGGTCGACAGCGACTTCTGGGTCGATATCGTTCCTCCGGGCTTCGCGGCGTTCAGCGGGGAGATCGACTATTTCTACCTGTATGACGGCGGAGTGCCCGGCGTGGTCGAAAGCTCGCTGACCGCGCCCGAGGAACCGGGCAGCTACGAGCTGCGCTATGTCGTCGAGGACATGCGGGGCAACCGCACCGTGATCCGACGTCAACCGGTCGAGGTGCGCGCCGATGCGCCCGAAACGGAGGAGCTGCCGGGTCTTGCAAGTGAGACCGAGGCGACGGCGGAGCCGACCGCCCCGCCGCCGCCCCCCCCGCGCGCGCCGACTTCGACAACAGCTCCAACCGACGCCGGTGCCCCGGCCGACGCCCCCGCCCCGGCAGAGACGGCGCCCGCGCAGGACGCGGACCTGGGCGAGGATGTCGGGCAGGTCTGCGACGGCCCCGCTCCTTGCGACGTCACCCTCGCCACCGGCCTCGCCGTCACGCTGCCGGGCGGCTGGTTCACCGACATGGCGCACACGGTGGCCGAAGGCACCCGCGTCCGCTTCATGGGGCCGAAGGGCACGCCGACGCTCACCCTCAACGTGCCCGAGGCGCAGGGCACCTGCACGACCACCGCCGCCGGGCGTCTGTGTGGTCCCGATCGCAACGCCGAGGCATTCGGGCTGATCGCCGCCTCGCTGGGCGCGGCGCAAAAGGTCGGCGCGGATCGGCCGACGACCCCCGACGCGGCCATGTCGAATATGCTCGACGAGATCCTCGGCGCGGCCTCGGGCGGCAATTCCGAAGGGGCCGACATGATCCGCCAGGTGCTCGACGGCATGTCGATGGAGGACATCATGGAAATGGGCCGGACCGGCACGATGCCGGATGCCGACACACCCGGCGCCGAAGCGGGGCAGGCCATTCCCATCCCGCTCGGCGGTCGCGACCGCGACGCCCTTCTCGATCAGATTCTGGGACGCTGACCATGACATCGCTTCGCCGTACCGCCGCGCTTGCCCTCACCTTGTCGACGCTGCCCGCCCTCGCGCAGGACGGGCAGTCGAAGGTGCTCGTCGCGCAATGCACCGCCGGACAGGGCTGCGCCTGCGTGCTCGGTGCCACGACGATGGAGGAGACCGCCGTCCTGCTCGGCGTCGCCCCGCCGCCCGAGGGGTACGTGCTGCTGTCCACCGGCGAGACGCTCAGCTTCGATCCGCGTGGGCTCGACGCGCTGCACCGCGCGCATGGCGGCGATGGTGATTGCGAGATCGACCTGTTTCCGGACGAGCCCGCGGGCGAAGCCATCGTGCCGCGCGACGGGCTGTGGGCGGCGGAGGTGCGCGACGTCGCCTTCTCGCAATGCAACCCGATGATGGAGAGGATGCTGACCGCGTCCGGCGCGCTGAACCGCCCGCCCGAGAGCCGCCGCCTCGCCTGGGGCGGGCGGTTCGATCCGTCCGTGCTCGACCTCTACGCCGATCCGGGTCACCGCACCGTCTGGCGGCCTGCGGGCCCGAACGGCTGGACCGGTTCGATCTTCGAGGAAAGCGCCTGCGACGGCGACACCTGCAGCGGGGTCGGCGTCGAGGCCGAGATGCGGATCGCCTCGCCCACCCATATCCGGTCGAGCACGGTGCTCGACATCTCCAGCATGGTCCCCGACGCGGGCGGCATGGCGGAGATGGCTGCAATGGGCCTCGCCGCGTGCGAGGTCACCATGTCCTTCGATATCCGCCATATGGGCGACTGAGCGGGCCGCGGCGGGGTGGACGGGGGATTTCGGAGTGTCGCGCCGATGAGCGCTGTCCTGGAGGTCAGACCGTCACGGATCCGAGATCGGGGACCGCCTGGGCCCGGCTTGCATCGCTGTGATCCAGCGCGATTTCCTGTCCTGAAAGGCCGCTAGGTCGGGGGCAGTCTGGCAATGGCGATCTTCGATGGGTCTGGGAGGGTATGGCTGATTATGGGCGGAGTGGATGATTTCGGCGGGCTGGTTGGCCCCTACCTCGAACCTCCCAGGTCAAAGTACTGCACGCAGATCAGGCTCTGTTGACGAAGCAGAGGTGGCAGGCGGCGGTCTTGTCGTATCTCGTTGCGATACGGCATGCGTTCTTGAGCGTAATGATCAACCGCTCGACGGGGTTACGAAGGGCGTAGAGAGGTCGTCGATGGGCAGCCGCACCTAGCGGATTTTACGCATGGGAATGACTGGCGCGCCGCTACGCGCCTCGACATCGCTGCGTATGCAAATGGCAGCGTACCCTCTGTCGGCCAGCGGCACCTTCGGGTCCGGCCCGCCTCTCAACACCGGGTCGTACCCCTTGTAGTCCGGGATACAGCCGCCGGTGAACTCGGCCTTCATGGGCAAGCCGCCGCCATTGGTTCGGAGGTGAGCCTTGTTCGTAAAACCACCCTTTGAACGCCAAAAACCCTCTTTTTGAGTCTCCCCCTTGCACCTGCAGCACGACGGATGCGTCCAGACGATGGGACTGTCGATCATCTGGACATTGTGCGGCGCATCTTCGGTGTCGTTCAGAGCGTCGAGCAGCAGTTCCCGGATACGCGAGAGCGTCCAGCGCCGGATCTGTCGGTAAACAGACGCCCATTTGCCTAAGTGATCCGGAAGATCCCGCCATTGCGCGCCGGTACGGGCGATCCAGAAGATACTATCGAGGACAAGGCGATGATCACGGGGCGGACGGCCACGCTCGAACCCGGCTTCGGTCAGAAACGGCTTAAGGAACACCCATTCGGCGTCACTTCGCTACGACATCCTGCATCAAAGATTTTTAATAAATAAATCATTTTAAATAGTATCAAACTATAATTGTATTGGTTGTTTAATGCTTCGCCGTTTTCAACAAAAATCTGACTTTTTGAGTCTTCTAGACCGGTGTCAGGAGTCCAATTGACGAAGGATTCGCCCAAAGTTCGTGCTGCGCATCGACTTGGAGATAATGAATGTCCGGCTCCAGCAAGCCGCACTGCAGAGACACAGGTCCGCTCGGACTCCTGTCGAGGGCTGTGTCCTCGTCCGGGGGAGGGAGGTCGACCGGTTCGGGGCCGACATGCGGAAACTTCGCAATACCCCCTTTTGCCCTCTCGGCGGATCAAGGTCGGGATACGCGACGATGCAAAAGGCACAATGGACCGCGAGCGGATCGCTTACGAGACGTATGTCAGTGAGCGGATTGTAGCGGATCCCGTTCGGCTGATCCCTTGCTGCGGATTGGCTGGAGACGGCGCGGTTGCCGTCCGTCCACCTTAATCCTGCGGCCGGTGCGGCTGAACCGAGCGCCCCTCACTGTCGAAATTGCTTCGTCGAAGCGTCACCGAGGCGTCATCCTCGGCGTGTTCTCTCTCCCGGTCCGCGAATGCGTGACCCTGTCGGGAAGAGAGAGCCCATGCTGAGTATCGAGAAGCTGACCAAGCGATTTGGTCCCGCCACAGCCGTCGACGCCGTGTCGATCGAGGTGCCGCGTCCCGCGATGATCGGCGTCATCGGCAAGTCCGGGGCGGGGAAGTCCACGCTGCTGCGCATGCTCAACCTGCTCGAACGTCCCTCCGAAGGTGCGATCCGGTTCGAGGGGCGGGACGTGACGACCTTGCGTGGAGCCGAAGCGCGGGGCTGGCAGGCCGACTGCGCGATGGTCTTCCAGCAGTTCAATCTCGTGCCCCGTATGGATGTGGTCTCCAACGTCCTGCACGGAACGCTGAACCGCACCGGCACGCTGCGGGCGCTCTTCGCGCTCTGGTCTCAGGAGGACGTGCATCGCGCGATCGATATCCTGGCCCGTCTCGGGATCGCGGATCATGCCGCCAAGCGCGCCGAGGCCCTGTCGGGTGGACAACAGCAGCGCGTCGCGATCGCCCGCGCGCTGATGCAGGATCCGAAGATCATCCTCGCGGATGAACCCATCGCCTCGCTCGATCCGATGAATGCCCAGATCGTCATGGACAGCCTGCGGGCCATTCACGAGGAGGATGGCCGTTCGGTCATCTGCAATCTGCACACGCTCGATACCGCACGGCGCTATTGCGACCGGGTGATCGGCATGAATGCAGGGCGGATCGTCTTCGACGGCACGCCCGATCAACTTACCACCGGCGTCGCACGCGACATCTACGGCGCGGGCGACGACTTCTCCGAGGCCGCGACCTCCACGGCGCTGCCGGGCCGAGGCCCGGTCGAAACCGTGCGCGAAGCCGCGATCCACGAGGCCGAAGCGGCCGTCTGACCTTCGTTTTCCATCCGCCCGATCACCGCCCAAGCGCGGGGTCGGGCACTACTACAGCGGGAGAGACCCATGACCAAGACCATCGCAATCGCCCTTGCGGCATCCACCGTGCTGGGCGGCGCGGCCTTCGCCGAAGGCCATATCAGCCAGTTCAACATCGGCGTGCTGGGCGGCGAGAACGCGCAGGACCGTCTGGCCAACAACCAGTGCCTGGCCGACTACATCTCCGAGGCGCTCGGCGGTGTCGAGGTCAACATCTTCACCCCCGCCGACTATAACGGCGTGATCCAGGGCCTGCTGGGCGGCACGATCGACATGGCATGGCTCGGCGCGTCCTCCTATGCCGCGACCTATCTGCAGGACCCCGAGGCGGTGACGCCGGTTCTGGTGAAGACCAACCTCGACGGCTCCTACTCCTACCACTCCATCGGCTTCGCCCGTGCCGACAGCGGCATCACCTCGCTGGAGGACATGCAGGGCAAGGTCTTCGGCTTCGGCGATCCCAATTCCACCTCCGGCTTCCTGATCCCCTCCGTGGAGATCCCGCAGGCGACCGGCTCCACCATGGACTCGGGCGACTACTTCCAGGAAGTCACCTTCACCGGCGGTCACGAGCAGACCATCGTCGCGGTCAACAACGGTGACGTCGACGGTGGCGTGACCTGGGCCGACGGCCTGGGCGACTGGGAAGACGGCTACAACTCGGGCGCGCTGCGCCGTGCCTCGGATGCGGGCATCGTCGACATGAACGACCTCGTGGAGATCTGGCGCTCCAACCCGATCCCCGAGGGGCCTGTCGTCGTTCGCCAGGCTCTGCCCGAGGACGTGAAGACCACCGTGACCGATCTGGTGCGCAACCTGATCGACACCGACCAGGACTGCGCCTATGGCGTGGCCGCGGGGGAAACGGCGGGCTTCCAGGACATCGGCCACGACGCCTATGAGACGATCATCGAAGTGCGTCGCCGCATCATCGAGAACGAGGGCTGACAGGCCAAAGGGGGGCGGGCCGCGATGGCCCGCCTCCGCTCCTCCTGTCCACGGATGACTCCATGACCGACATCGCCCGATCCCCCGACGCGCTGACCGACCTGCGCGCCGCCTATGATGCACAGGTCCGCACGAAGCGCCTGTGGAACGGCGCGGCTCTCTCGATCTTCGTGGTTCTGCTGGTCTCCGCCTTCATGGTCGCGAACGACCGCAACGCGGGCGGGTTCTGGGCCGGGATCGACAACGTCTTCGACTTCCCGTCCGAGGTCGTCGCCGAAGCGTGGGAGAAGCGTGCGGCGATGCCGGGACTGATCGGCGAATATTTTCCCTCGCTGATCGAGACGCTGAATATCGCCGCCGCCGCCACGTTGATCGGCGGGCTGGTGGGAGCCTTCCTCGCCCTCCTGGTGACGCGTGGGCTTGCCCCGGTGCCTTGGCTCGTCGCACCGCTGCGGCGCGTGCTCGACACCCTGCGCGCGATTCCCGAGATCGTCATCGCGCTCGTTTTGATCTTCATCCTCGGCGGTGGGCCCGTGCCCGCGATGGTCGCCATCGCCCTGCACACGATGGGCGCGCTCGGCAAGCTCTTCTCCGAAGTGGCCGAGAACGCCTCCCAGAAACCGGTCGAGGGTCTGCGCTCCGTCGGGGCGAGCTGGTGGCAGCGCATGGCCTTCGGCGTCCTGCCGCAAGTCGGGCCGAACTGGCTGAGCTATGCGCTGCTGCGCTTCGAGATCAATATACGCGCCTCCGCGATCCTCGGTTTCGTGGGGGCGGGCGGCATCGGCTACGATCTTCGCAACGCGATGGCGTGGGGGCCGGGCCGCTTCGACGAGGCCGCCGCCATCTTCATCCTGCTCTTCGCGACGATCGTCGCCGTCGATCAGGGCGGCTCCGTCCTGCGAGAGCGGATGACCAAGGGAGCACGGGCATGACCCTCGCACAAGACGCGGCAGCACCGATCGCGCAACGCCGCGCGGCTGTGGAAAAGGTCCTCGGCCGCACACGGCTGACCATGCTGGGCGGGCTGGGGGTCATCCTGGCCTATCTGGTCTACGTCTTCTTCGCCTTCGACGGCCCCGGCCTCCTTGCCCGCGCGGACGGGGAGAATGCGCGGATCCTGATATCGGACATGGTCTCCTACAAGGTCCATGTCAGCCGGGACAACCGAACGGGCGACATCGAGGTGGCGTTCGAGGGAGAGCGCAAGGGACGCTACCCCGACGGGGAAAGCCCGGCATGGGTGATCCTCGGCGCGGACACCGTCGTGGATCTCGGCAACGGTCATATCGTGACATATGGTGCCGACAACTTCGTGCGCTACAGCGTGCCGGGCTATGGTGACATCACCGCGCAGCCCAGCCGCGCTGGCGGTGTGAATGCCGCCCTCCCCGCGCAAGAGGTCCCCGACTGGATCAACGCCTCGCGCAACCGCATCGTCGTGGATACCGATGCGGGTCGGTTCATCGTCACGCGCAACCGGACGGAGGTCTTCCGCTATTTCGCCGGGTGGGAATTGTTCTTCTTCACCCTCGACAGCCCCTATTCGGGGTTGAGCGCGGGCGAACTCCTCGGTCGTGCCTTCGCCGGCGAAGGCGGCGCGATCTGGGAAGGGTTCTGGGGCAACGTGATGTGGAATCACGGCCGGGTCGCCTGGGCGATCTTCGAGACGATCCTGATGGCGTTCATCGGCACGGCGGGGGCGGCGCTGATCGCGCTGCCGGTCTCGTTCCTCGCCGCGCGCAACTTCGCGCCCCTCGGTGCTTTGCGATTTGCCGTTCGACGCGTCTTCGATTTCGTGCGCGGCGTGGATGGACTGATCTGGACGGTCGTTCTGTCGCGCGCCTTCGGACCCGGTCCCCTGACCGGCGCGCTCGCGATACTCGTCACCGACACGGGAACCTTCGGCAAGATGTTTTCCGAGGCGCTGGAGAATGTCGATCCCAAGCAGGTGGAGGGCGTGCGCTCCACCGGTGCGGGCGGGCTGATGCGCGCCCGGTTCGGCGTGATCCCGCAGCTCGTACCCGTCCTGTTGAGCCAGGTGCTCTACTATCTGGAGTCCAACACCCGGTCCGCGACCGTGATCGGCGCGATCACCGGCGGGGGGATCGGGCTTTTGCTGACCCAGGCGATCATCACGCAGAAGGATTGGGAGGAAGTCACCTATTACATCGTTCTGATCGTGCTGATGGTCTTCGCGATGGACAGCCTGTCGGGCTGGCTGCGACGACGGCTGATCAAGGGCCGGGCGGAGGACTGACATGGCACGGCTTACGCCGGAGGCGCCGTTCCTCCACCCTGAATGCGAGATCAGCGACACGACCTTCGGGCGCTATTGCGAGGTGGGCCGGGGTACACGGCTCGCAAATGTCGAGCTGGGCGATTACTCCTACACGGACCGGTATGCCGACATTGCCAATGCACGGGTCGGCAAGTTCTCGAACATCGCGGCCTTTACCCGGATCGGAGCCACCGATCACCCGATGGACAAGGCCTCGCTGCATCACTTCCTGTACCGCTCGCAAGATTACTGGGACGATGCCGAGAAGGACGCGGCCTGGTTCGGGCATCGCGCCTCACGGATCGCCGTGATCGGACACGATACGTGGATCGGAGGGCATGCGATGGTCAAGCCGGAGGTCACGATCGGCCATGGTGCGATCGTCGCCGCCGGTGCCGTCGTGACTTCGGACGTGGCACCCTACACGATCGTGGCGGGCGTCCCGGCGGTTCCGCTGCGCCCCCGTTACCGCGAAGGGGTTGCCGAACGGATGATGGAGCTCGCCTGGTGGGACTGGGACCATGAGACGCTGCGCGCCCGGCTCGACGATTTCCGAACCCTGTCCGCGGCCGATTTCCTCGACCGCTACGCGTGATAGGGCGTTGGCGGGATCCTGTCCTTGGCAAACCGTGTGAGTGCCAGTCCGACCGGCACTCCTACGCCGTTGCGACCGCTTCCGCCGTGTGGACCGGCGTGCCCGGACCGGGTGCGAGCGCCTGACACCTTGCGACCGTGCCGAGACGGTCTCTAGCGTCAGAAGCTTGCGATCCGGCATCTTTCCCGCAGCCGCGATGGACTGTCTGAAGTGCGGAAGCCAACCCAACGAATGATCCATCGTTGCGAGAGTAATGACGGTTTCCGCACCTCTGCGCGAGTGAACGGGACCTTCCCCGACGGTCGTGGTCCCTCCGCAATCTCGCGACGCTCGTGTCGGCTATCCGGGCCCGGAGTGTCATGGAAAATTCATTCCGTTGCAGATGGCGTTCAACGTCGCATGACGTTATAATTTGTCGAGTTGTCTAGTAATCGGAAAGGTTGTCGAGATGGAACGCCGCGAATGGCTCTCGATCCTTGCAACAGCACCGCCCGAGCGTCTCCTGACGCTCGCCGAACCCTTCAGCCGACCTGTCGAGACGCTTCGGGCGCCCGAGATCGGATCGGTGATGGTTCGTGGGCGCGCCGGTGGCACAGGTGCCGCCTTCAACCTCGGTGAAATGACGGTGACGCGCGCCTCGGTGCAGCTGGGGGATGCGGTCGGTCATGGCCATGTTCAGGGCCGGTCCCGCCCCGCGGCTGAGGCTGCAGCGCTTCTCGACGCATTGCTGCAAGGGGACGAGGCCGGTGCAATCCAGCGCGATGTCCTCGCCCCGTTGCAAAGGGAGCGCGCCGAGGCACGACGCCTGCGCGCGGCCAAGGCCGAAGCCACGAAGGTCAATTTCTTCACGTTGGTGCGGGGAGAGGTGGAATGAACGATCTTGGCGGCGGTTTCGGCAATCCAGCGCATGACGGGGCTCGTGCCTTCCGCGCTCTGCTCGACGCGATGGCACGGCCCGGTCGTATCGTGACGGCGCAGGCAGCGGCCGCACCGGGGCTATCCCCGGCGGCGGCGACGGTCGCGCTGACCCTGTGTGATCCGGATACGCCGGTCCATCTTGCAGGCGAGGCGGTGCGCGCGGCGGAGTGGATCGGCTTTCATTGCGGCGCACCGCGCGCCACGCAATCGGCTTGCACATTCGCGTTCGGCGCGTGGGACGCCTTGACCCCCCTTGCCCCCTATCCCATCGGCACGTCGGACTATCCGGACCGGTCCGCCACGCTCGTCGTGGAGGTCCCGACGCTTTCGGGGGAAGGGCCACGGCTCACCGGGCCCGGCATCGACGGCGAGACCACCCTCAGCCTGCCCGACGCGGGCGCGTTGCGGGCCAATGCTGCAGGCTTTCCGCTCGGGCTCGACTTCATCTTCACATGCGGGGACAGGCTCGCCTGCCTGCCCCGTTCGACCCGGATCGGAGAGGCCTGATGTATGTCGCGACCAAAGGTGGTGAGGCCGCCATCGATGCAGCCCATGACTGGCTTGCGGAAGAACGCCGGGGAGATCCGGCGGTCGCCGAACTGGGTATCGACCAGATCGCAGAGCAGCTGACCATCGCCGTCGCGCGGGTGATGAGCGAGGGCGCACTCTTCGACCCCGAGCTCGCGGCACTCGCGTTGAAGCAGGCCCGCGGCGACGTCGTCGAGGCGGTCTTCCTCGTCCGCGCCTATCGCACCACGCTGCCGCGCTTCGGAACGACCCGACCCGTGGAGACGGGGCAGATGAGGTGCGACCGGCGAATCTCGGCGACTTTCAAGGATCTGCCGGGCGGTCAGGTTCTGGGGCCGACCTTCGACTACACCCACCGCTTGATCGATTTTGCGCTGGCCGCCGAGGGCGAGCCGCCGCAGGCGGAGATGGCTGCGCCGGACGACACCCCCAAGCCGCGTGTCACCGAGATGCTGGGCCAGGAGGGCCTCATGGAGCCGGCATCGCGCGACGAGGGAGAACCGCTGGACATAACGCGCACACCGCTGGATCTGCCCACCGACCGTGCGACCCGGCTTCAGGTGCTGGCGCGCGGGGATGAGGGCTTCTTGCTCAGCATGGCCTATTCCACCCAGCGCGGTTACGGCCGGACCCATGCTTTCGTGGGCGAGTTGCGCATCGGCGCCGTCAGCGTGGAGATGGACATTCCCGAGCTCGGCTTCGCCATCGAACTGGGAGAGATCACGCTGACCGAATGCGAGACCGTCAATCAGTTCACCGGATCGCGGACGGAGCCTCCGCAATTCACGCGGGGCTATGGTCTCGTCTTCGGGCAGGCGGAACGCAAGGCGATCTCCATGTCGCTCGTCGATCGTGCGCTGCGGTGGCGGGAACTGGGTGAGGACGATGTCGGCGCGCCCGCACAGGACGAGGAATTCGTCCTGATGCATTCGGACAACGTGCAGGCGACGGGCTTTCTCGAACATATCAAGCTGCCCCATTACGTCGATTTCCAGGCCGAACTGGAATTGATCCGACGACTGCGGCGCGAGGCGGAGGAGGCGGCACGGCAAATGCCGCATGCGGCGGAATGAGCGTGCGCGCCGTCATATGGGATATCGGCGGGGTGCTGGTGGACTGGCAGCCCCATCTGGCCTGGTCCGCGGAACTGGGGGAGGAAGGCGCCCGCGCCTTCATGGAGCGCATCGGTTTCGCCGCCCTCAACCTTCGGGCCGATGGGGGAGAGCTCTTTGCGGATCTCGCACGAGAGATCGACGATGACGAAGATGCCGCGCGACTGGCCGCCTACCCCGCGCTCTACCCCCGCACCGTTCAGGGCCGTGTGACTGGAAGTTGGGACGTGCTCGACGATCTGACCGCGTCGGGCATTCCCGTCCATGCGATCACCAACTGGTCCGCGGAGACATGGCCCGTTGGACTCGAGGTCCACCCGCGCCTCGGCAATGTCTTCGGCACACTCGTCGTGTCGGGCCGTGAGCGGATGCTGAAGCCCGAGGCCGCCATCTTCGACCTGCTTTGCGAACGCGCCGGGCTCGCACCATCCGAATGTCTCTTCGTCGATGACGGACTGCACAATGTCGAGGGCGCGCGCGCCGTGGGCATGGCGGGCCATCATTTCGGTGGAGCCGCGCGCCTGCGGGCCGATTTGACCGAAAGGGGATTGCTGTGAGCGACTATTCCTTCGCCTATCTCGATGAGCCGACGAAGCGCATGATCCGCCGGGCGCTGCTCAAGGCGCTGGCCATTCCGGGCTATCAGGTGCCGTTCGCCAGCCGCGAGATGCCGATGCCCTATGGATGGGGCACGGGGGGCGTGCAGGTCACCGCTGCGGTGCTCACGCCCGAGGATGTGCTGAAAGTGATCGATCAGGGCGCGGACGATACGACCAACGCCGTCTCGATCCGCCGCTTCTTCGCCAAGGTCGCGGGGGTCGAGACGACGACGCGGACCAAAGAGGCGACCGTGATCCAGACGCGCCACCGCATCCCCGAGGAACCGCTCACGGACGGCCAGATCCTCGTCTATCAGGTCCCCATCCCCGAGCCCCTGCGGTTTCTGGAGCCGCGTGAGACCGAGACGCGGAAGATGCACGCGCTCGAGGAATACGGGTTGATGCATGTGAAGCTTTACGAGGATATCGCCCGCCACGGCCATGTCGCGACCTCCTACGCTTATCCGGTCAAGGTCGAAGGGCGCTACGTGATGGACCCGTCCCCCATCCCCAAGTTCGACAATCCCAAGATGACGATGGATGCGATCCAGCTTTTCGGCGCGGGCCGGGAAGCGCGGATCTATGCAATTCCGCCTCATACCGAGGTGGTGAGCCTCGATTTCGAGGACCATCCCTTCGATCCCTCCCATGCGCCGCATCCCTGCGCCCTTTGCGGCGCCGAGGGCGTGTATCTCGACGAGGTGGTCACCGACGATCGAGGCGGACGGATGTTCGTCTGCTCGGATAGCGACTATTGTGAAACACGGCGGGAGAACGCGGCATGAGCCTCTTACTCGACGTCTCGGGCCTGACGGTGCGTTACGGACGCCGGATCGGATGCGAGGATGTGACCTTCGACCTGGCTGCGGGCGAGGTGCTCGGGGTCGTCGGCGAAAGCGGTTCCGGCAAGACAACGATGCTGCGCGCGCTTGCGGGCTTCCAGCCGATCGATGGCGGCGCGATGCACTATGCCGGCCGCGATCTCGGCGCCATGGCCGAGCCGGAGCGGCGCAGGTTGCTGCGCACGGACTGGGCCTATGTCCATCAGCACGCCCGCGACGGGTTGCGCATGGGTGTGAGTGCGGGTGGAAATGTCGGCGAGCGCCTGATGGCTGGCGGGGCGCGACACTACGGTTCGATCCGCGCGACGGCTGCCGACTGGCTCGCACGGGTGGAGATCGATCCTGCGCGCATGGATGACAGGCCGACGCAGTTCTCGGGCGGAATGCAGCAGCGCCTCCAGATCGCGCGCGCCCTCGTCACCTCGCCGCGTCTGGTGCTGATGGACGAACCGACCGGCGGCCTCGACGTGTCGGTGCAGGCGCGCCTGCTCGACCTGCTGCGCGGCCTGGTGCGCGAAATGGGGCTCGCGGCCATCGTCGTGACCCACGATATCGGCGTGGTCCGCCTGCTCGCCGACAGGCTCATCGTGATGAAGGACGGACATGTCGTGGAACAGGGACTGACCGATCAGGTGCTCGACGATCCCCAGCATGGGTACACGCAGCTTCTCGTCAGCTCGGTGCTGGCAGCATGAGCGCGATCGTCGTGAGTGGTCTGGAAAAGACCTTCGTCCTGCACAATCAGGGCGGCGCCCGCATCGGCGTGTTGCAGGACGCGGCTCTGAGCGTGGCGCCGGGAGAATGCGTGGCGCTCGGCGGGGACTCCGGGTCGGGCAAATCCACCCTGCTGCGAATGCTCTCGGGCAATTATCTGGCCAGCGAGGGTTCGATCCGCATCCTCGACACCGAATTGGTCGGTGCGCCTGCGCGCGTGATCTCCGCTTTGCGAACCGATCGGCTGGGGCATGTGTCCCAGTTCCTGCGAGTCGTCCCCCGCGTTCCGGCACGCGACGTGGTGGCGGAACCCTTGCGCGCCGTCGGCGTCCCGCCCGACGAGGCGCGGGCCCGCGCCGAAGGGCTTCTGGACCGCCTGAACCTGCCCGAGCGGTTGTGGTCCCTCTCGCCTACCACGTTCTCGGGCGGCGAGCAGCAGCGGGTCAACGTCGCGCGCGGCTTCGCCCATGCCTATCCGGTCCTGCTGCTCGACGAGCCGACCGCGTCGCTCGATGCCCGCAACCGCGACGTCGTGCTGGGTCTGATCGAGGAGGCGAAGGCGCGCGGCGCGGCGATTGTCGGCATCTTCCACGATATCGAGGCGCGAGACCGGGTCTGCGACCGCGTCATCGACGTTTCGAGCTTCGCACGGGCTGCGGCATGACGGGACGGCTCGTGGCAGTCGTCGGCCCGTCCGGGGTCGGCAAGGACAGCGTGATTGCCGGCATGATCGCCCGTGATCCGGGACTGGCCTGGGTGCGCCGTGTCATCACCCGCCCGCCCAGCGACAGCGAGCCGTTCGAAAGCGTGACCCGCGAAGAGTTCGCGCGCCGCAAGCGCGCCAACGCCTTCGTTCTCGACTGGCGGGCGCATGGCCTCGACTACGCGATTCCGGGCACGACGGTCGAGGAGGTCGAGCGCGGCGCGACCCGGATCGCGAACCTGTCGCGGTCGCGTCTGGTCGCCGCCGCGGACGCTTTTCCGCGACTGACAGTCCTCAACATCACCGCCCCGCCCGAGGTTCTGGCCGACCGCCTCGCCGCACGTGGTCGGGAGACGGCCGAGGAGATCGCAGCGCGCCTCGCCCATCGCGCCCCCTTGCCCGAAGGGCTCGACATCATCGAAATCGACAATGGCGGCACGCTGGATCAGGCGGTGACGGATGCGCTCGACGCGCTCTCCCCGGTCAGGTCGTAGCGATGGAGAAGCGCAAATCCGCCATCCCGCTCCTCGCAAAGCGCGAGACTGTCCAGTCGGAACGGCTGGGGCGGCGTGAAATGCGCGCGCGCCGCGGCGATGACGGCATCCGTGTCCGCGACCCGGCCAGAGAGGGTGATGTGGAAGTGAAACTCCTCGAACACGTAGGGATAGCCCCACCGCGCGAGCATCGCGTCCTGCCGGGCAGTCAGGCCCGCGCTGCGGCGGCGCGCGATCTCCGCCTGCTCGGCGGGTCTGCGAAAGGCGTCGAGGCCCTCGACGCATGCTGCCGCGACCCGCGGCAGATCACTCCCGCCTTCGGGACGGAAGGCGACGAACTGGCCCAGCGACCGGGGCACGAGACGGTCGGCCGCAGCGGGCGCGAGCTGCGCTGCCAGCGTCGTGAGGGCTGCATGGAGAGCTGCAAGCGTCTTCCCTTCGGCCAGCCGGAACGGGGGCTTGAGGGTCGCATGAAACCCGTACCTGCGCGGTGTCTCCGTCCACTCCGCAGGGGCGGCCGCGGTCGCAACGTGGCGAGCGGCAGCCACATCCCATCCCAACCACTCGGCACCCTGACGCCCGAACGCACCATCGGGCAGGCAATATATGGCATATCGTGACATGGTTACTCCCTTCGACACCTCCATCCTATCCAATCGCGACAACCGCGTGACAAGCGGATGCCTCGCCAATGCAAGGCTCGTGCTCGAAGACCGGATCGTGCACGGCGCGGTCTTCTGGCGCGGGACCCATATCACCGACCTGCGCGAAGGCACCGATGTCCCGAAAGGTGCCACAGATTGCGCGGGCGACTATGTCATTCCGGGCCTGGTCGAGCTGCATACCGACAATCTGGAACGTCACATCCAGCCGCGCCCCGGCGTCGACTGGCCGCACGTGGCGGCGCTGCTGGCCCACGACAACGAATTGATCGGCTGCGGCATCACCACCGTCTTCGATGCCATGCGCGTCGGCTCGATCACATCCGATGGCGGCGTGTCCTATGCGGAATATGCACGCGGACTGACCTCCGAGATGGCAGCCCTGCGCGAGGCCGGGATCCTGAAGGCGGACCACAAGCTGCATCTTCGCGCCGAGATCTGTTCCGAGACGCTGCTGGACGAGCTTGCGACCTTCACCCCGGAGGACGAGGTCGGCCTTCTGAGCCTGATGGACCATACGCCCGGTCAGCGGCAGTTCCGCGACATCTCGAAGCTGCGCGCCTACGTGATGGGAAAGCGGGGAATGGATGAAACCGGCTTCCAGAACCATATCGCCGGGCTGAAGGACCTGCGCGACAGGTTCGGCGCGCAGCACGAGACAGGTGCCGTCAGCGAGGCCGAACGGCTCGGCGCGGTTCTGGCCAGCCATGACGATACGACGGAGGAGCAAGTCGCGATCTCATCGGGGCATGGTGTCGCCCTCGCCGAGTTTCCGACGACGCGCGAAGCGGCGGAAGCCTGTCGCCGATATGGAATCCCAATCATGATGGGCGCACCGAACATCATCCGCGGCGGCAGCCATTCGGGAAACGTTTCCGCGCTCGAACTGGCCCGCCACGATCTGCTCGACATCCTCTCTTCCGACTACGTTCCGTCCGGCCTGCTCCTCGCAGCTTGGCAGCTGGCCACGGAATGGTCGGACCTGCCCCGTGCGGTTGCAACGGTCAGCGCCACTCCGGCGAGGTCCGTGGGCCTTACGGATCGCGGCATCATAGCGATCGGCGCACGGGCCGATCTCATGCGCATCAAAGTGCACGACGGAACGCCGATCACGAGGCGAGTGATCGCCGGAGGAAACTTTGCTGCATGACTGTTTCGCCGAAAGTGACCTTCTCGCGATGTTCGGGACATCGCGAACTTGGATTTTCCACCCTCGAATGGACGAGAGAGGAAGGCCCGGAAGCGGATGCTTTACGGCATCATCTCGGCGACCGATAGTGTCTTACGGTGCTCCTACGCCACGCCGTGGGACACTATCGGCCGATTCAACGATGGTCCCTGGACGTCCTATGCGACCAAGTCGCTGACTATCGAAAGTTTCGGGAGTTCACCGTCGTCGAAGACCAAAGCCGGTTCTGCCCCGGCCAGATTGTCGATGTATCGATCCCTGGGTGCACGCATGGCACGGTTTTCCGATGATCTGGCCCTTAACATGGGCCTTGCGGAGGAGATTATCCTCGACGACGCCCTAAAGGCATCGGCAAGGCCGTATTCGACTGGTCCGAGCGGACCGGCGTGGGCCTGCAGTCTATCGAGCAAGGCAAGTCAGTGCAAAACGCGTTCGGGGAGCGTTTCTACGGTCGGATGCGCGACGAGCTGCTGAATGAGATCATGTCTCTCGACTTGGCACACGCCCGGATCGTGATGACCGCCTGGGCAGCCGACTACAACACAGAACGACCGCGTTCCGCCTTTGCCTCCAAACACCGGCTGATTATTCGCGGACACTGACAACTGCAATTGCCCGCCCCGCTGAGCGAGATGAAAGCTCCGTGCGTCGGGCGATTGCTCAACCGGCGTCAACCGACGTGAATACCAACCCGACTCCGGTCGTGGCTGATGGACGTTCAGTATCAGGTCAGCGGGACCGAGAGACGCTCCTGTCGTCAAGCGCATTCACTCGGGTCGATCGGCGCGTTCGATACGTATTTCGAATGGGGAATCCTGCAGGAGCGCGTCGACGGTTCCGTCGAAAGCTCCGAGGCGTACAAGCCCGCGAGACGATTGGAAGGGCTTGTAGAAGATCGCAAGATTGCCCCAGGGAGCATAGAATGTGATGTCGCCTGCGGAGGGCTCGTAGCTGGCCGGCGCGTCGCTGGTGTCGATCGCGCGTGGCAGGTCCGAGACCTTCTCGATGCCGTGGTAGTCCGAAAGCGTGAGGTCGAGCGGCAGCAGAGCGGCGAAGTCGCGTCCGGCGGTCGTATCGTCCAGAGCTGCGGCAAGTGTGGCCTCGCCGACGGTGACGGTGATCGGGATCATTCCGGCTTTCTCCTGTGCGTGGGCGTCGACCCGCATGATGAGTGTGGCGCAGAGGCCGAGCGCTGCTATGCGTCTAAGTCTATCGAGCATGGTGCCTCCGCTACCTCGTGATGGCAGGAACCTAGTGGCATCGCGCTCTCTTTATAATCGGCTCCGGCTGACATACGCCGATGAGCGCCGCTCATGAGACCGGTTCATGAGCGCATCCTGATCCAAACCCATGATCCGAGCTCCCGTCGGCCTCATCTCGTGATGCGGGAGCGCCGCAGCGCGACCCTCCATCCGGCCGCACGGCGGCCTCTGAGATCAAGGAGAAGACCAGAATGACCCGACTTCTCACCCCTACGCTCGCCCTCGCTCTGGCCGCTCCCGCGGCATTCGCGCAGTCGATGGTGATCACCCACGCCGAAGACCGCGCTGGCCAGATCGGCAGCGAGGACGTCTTCACCGGCACCGTTTACGTGGCCCCGGTCTTCGATCCGGACATGGCTTCGGTCTCTGCGGGCGAAGTGACCTTCATGCCCGGCGCACGCTCGGCCTGGCATACGCATCCCGGCGGCCAGAAGCTGGTGATTACACACGGCACCGGCTGGACGCAGGAACGCGGCGGCGAAAAGATAACCATGCAGGCCGGTGACGTGTTCTGGTGCCCGCCGGATGTCGAGCACTGGCACGGCGCGACCCTCACTACATCGGTCACCCACTACGCGATCCAGGAGGTCGTGGACGGCTCGGCCGTCGAGTGGGGTGAGCACGTGACAGATGAGGAATACGGCGGCTGACCGCAGCGGGACGGGCGGTGGACGACATGAGCGCGGCGCATATATCGCAGCGGGACATCGTACCCGAACCGCAGGTCCACGCTGCCCACATGCTTCGAGAAAACATCACCGACCTGATCGCGCTCGCCGCGGTGGCGGAAGAACGCAGCTTCACCCGTGCCGCGGCGCGTCTCAATGTGTCGCAATCGGCGCTGAGCCATACCATCAAGGCGCTGGAGACCCGTCTCGGCCTCAGGCTTCTGACCCGAACGACCCGGTCGGTCGCGCCCACGCTCGAGGGGGAGGACCTGTTGGCGACGCTCAACCCCTGCTTCGAGAAAATCGAGGCGCGGCTTCTCGCGCTCAACGAGTCGCGCGACCGGCCGACCGGGACCGTGCGCATCTCCGCCACGGACTACGCTATCGAGACCCTGCTCTGGCCCAAGCTCGCGCCCGTGCTGCGCGAGCATCCTGCGGTGCGGATCGAGTTGGTGAACGATTATGGCTATACCGATCTCGCCGCCTCGCAATGCGATGCCGGCGTGCGCTATGGCGATCAGGTCAGCGACGGCATGATCGCCGCGCGGATCGGTCCTGACGAGCGCATGATCTGTGTCGGCGCGCCGTCCTATTTCGACGACAGGGGCGTGCCCGAGGTGCCAAGGGAGCTGACGGAGCATGCCTGCGTGAACCTGCGGCTGTCGAACCACGGCGGTCTTTATGCGTGGGAGTTCGAGGATCCGGACGGCACCGAAATCAACGTGAAGGTTCAGGGGCAAGCCTGCTTCAACGCGATCGGCCCGGTCATGCAAGCGGCGATCGACGGGATCGGGTTGGCGCTGGTGCCCGAACGTCTGGCGACACGGGCGCTGGCCGACGGGAGGCTGAGAACGTGCCTCGAAGCGTATTGCCCGTCTTTCCCGGGGTTTCACCTGTTCTACCCAACCCGCCTGCGCCCTTCATCCGCGTTTCAGGTCGTGCTGGAGGCCCTTCGGGAACCTGCTCGATGATTGATGAGCGACGCTCATGGATGGCTTGACCGGGCATCCCATGACGGATCGGTCGGAGCGACCCATGTCAGACGGGTGACAGCAACACGCCTGACAGGAGACGCTCCATGAAGACGCACCTTGCCGCATCCGCCCTCGTCCTCGGCTTCGCCGCGACCGCCGGTTCCGCGCAGGACCTCGGCGCCACGCTTCCAGATGCGGTGGGGCAGGTCGCGCCCAAGCTCGAAGCCTACGCACAGGACGATCTCTTCGGCAGCGTCTGGGCCGACGAGGCGCTGTCCATGCGGGACCGTGCGCTGGTGACTGTCGCGGCCAAGATCACCCGGCACGAGACCGGGGGCCTGTCCGAGCATATCGCGCTCGCGCTCGACGCCGGTGTGACGCCTGCCGAGATTTCCGAGACCATCACGCACCTTGCCTTCTACACCGGATGGGGCAACGCCGTCGCCGCCGCGGAGGCTGCCGCCCCCGTCTATGAAGAGAGGGGCGTGACAGAAGCCGATCTGCCGGCCCTCGCCCCCGAGCTTCTGCCGCTCGACCAGGAGGCCGAGGATGCGCGTCAGCAGAACGTCCAGTCGACCTATGGCGACGTGAGCCAGGGCGTGGTGGACAATACCGAGCAGTTGCTTTTCCTCGACCTGTGGCTGCGCCCGGCGCTGGAGCCGCGCGACCGCAGCCTCGTGACCGTGGCCGCTCTGATCGCTGCAGGCCAGCCCGAGCAGATGACGTTCCACCTGAACCGCGCGATGGACAACGGCCTGACACAGGAAGAGGCTGGCGCGATGCTGGCGCATCTCGCGTTCTACGTCGGCTGGCCGCGCGTGTTCTCGGCAATGCCGGTGGCGGCCGACGTGTTCGAGAGTCGCTCCGAATGATCCCGGCACCGGTGGGGCCAGACCCCGCAATCTATGCGACGTAGGGAGAGGCCGGCATGAAGATCGCCATTCTCGGATCGGGTCGGATGGGCGCCACGCTTGGACGCCTCTGGGCTTCCTGCGGCCATGACGTGACTTTTGCCTATTCCCGCGATCGCGCCAGATTGGACCGTCTTGCGAAAGAGACCGGCGGAGCCGCGGGGTCCGTGCGAGAGGCGGTCGATGGCGCGGACGCGGTGTTGCTCGCCGTTCACTGGTCGCGGATCCGGGACGTGCTGGAGCAGGCCGGTGATCTTGCGGGGCAGATCGTTCTGAACTGCTGCGTGCCGCTCGATGACGACGACAGCGCGCTGGTTCTCGGCCCCGAGACCTCGGGCGCGGAGGAACTGGCGCGGATGCGGCCCGAAGCGCGGTGGGTGTCATGCTTCAACACCAGCCCATCGGAGTCGTTCGAGCCGGTCTTCGCTTGCAAGGAAACCGGACCGCGCCCGCATTCAATCGTCTATGGCGACGACGACGGAGCGAAAGATGTCGCCCGCGACTTGATCGGCGATATCGGGTTCGAACCGCTTGAGGCCGGTGGGCTGAGCACCGGACGCTATGCCGAGCCTTTCGCCATGATCACCGCGGTCCTCGCCTACGGTCAACCGGGCGGACCCGCTTTGACCTATCGATTCGACAAGTTGCGCTGAGCGCGGCCGTATTTAAGGAGACCAACATGAAGATCACACGCGCAGGTCAGACCGCCTCCGCCCCCGGACCGGAGGACTATTTTACCGGCACCGTCCGTCTCGACCCGATGTTCCAGGCCGAAGAGCCCGGACGTGTCGCGGGCGCCCACGTCACCTTCGAGCCGGGCGCGCGCACCGCATGGCACACCCATCCCGCCGGACAGACGCTTATCGTCACCTTCGGCCGAGGTCTGGTGGCTCGCGAGGGCGGCGAGATCGAGGAGATCAGCCAGGGCGACATCGTCTGGTTCCCGGCCGGCGAAAAGCACTGGCACGGCGCCGCACCGGACACCGCCATGAGCCACATCGCAATCCAGGAGAGCATCGACGGCTCGCCTGTGACGTGGATGGAGAAGGTCTCGGACGAGGAATACCAGGGCTGAGCGCCGAAAGGTCCGCATCGAACTGCGTTCCGAACACTGATTGCCCCGCCCGATAATCGGCGCGGGGCGTTTCACGTCTGCGACGCGGTCATCTCGACACCTCGCGTGAACGTGCCCCGATTGCGATCTTTGATGAGCAGGCCTCATGAGCGCGTGGATCTCTGCTTCGATTATCCTGAAGGCCGGTCGCCCTTATCTGTCGGTCACGCAAGGCGGCTCCGGCTGCCAAGGACAAACCAGGGCCGACAGTGGCCCGACCGCGAAAGGAGACGGACATGATCCTGCAAGAGACACAGACCCTGCCGAACGGAGTCGAGATTCCCAAGCTGGCTCTCGGCACCTGGATGATCGACGATGACAAGGTAGCGGACGCGGTGCGGGCCGCCGTGGAGATCGGCTATCGCCACATCGATACTGCGCAGGCCTACGGCAATGAGCGTGGCGTAGGCGAAGGCATCCGCTCCTGCGGCGTCCCGCGCGACCAGCTTTTCGTCCAGACCAAGCTCGACGCCGGTGTCAAGGACTACGAAGGCGCCAAGTCGGCGATCGAAGGTTCGCTCGAAACGCTCGGTCTCGACTATATCGACCTCCTCGTGATCCACAGCCCGCAGCCGTGGGACCAGTTCGGCAGCCACGACCGCTTCTTCGAGGGCAACCTCGCCGCGTGGAAGGCGATGGAAGAGGCGCTCGAAGCCGGCCAGGTCCGCTCCATCGGCGTGTCGAACTTCCAGAAGGCCGACCTCGACAACCTGCTTCAGAACGCGACGGTCAAGCCCATGATCGACCAGGTTCTTGCCCATGTCGGCAATACGCCGTTCGATCTGATCGCGTATGCTCATGATCATGACATGCTGGTCGAGGCCTATTCCCCCATCGGCCACGGCAAGATCCTCGAGAACGCGGAGATCAAGGAGATCGCCGCCAAGTACGACGTGAGCGTGCCGCAGCTGAGCATTCGCTACGTGCTGCAGTTGGGGCTGCTGGCGCTGCCCAAGACCGCAAACCCCGAACACATGAAATCCAATGCCGAATTGGACTTCGAGATTGCCGATGCGGACATGGACGCGCTCAAGGCGATCACCGCAAGGGATTACGGCGACGCCAGCGTCTTTCCGGTCTACAGCGGAGCTGCCTGAAGATCTGGCGCTATCCAGTCCGACCTGAACGTCTCGAACTGACGATACTCAGTTTTGTCGGCCTGCCGCGTGCAGGCCGGCTTGCTTTGAATTCCGGGCGCCTGCGCAGATTGCATTCCAAATGGGGGCGGACCGGGAAGGACACTGTCCGCTCTGGATTTCAGGACTCATTTTCTGCGCGCCCACCGCCTCGCAGGCAGCGGGTCTCCTCCCGATTGGATTCCCACGTGCCGGGTAATCTGAGCAGGTGCGGCAAGCGTCCGGAATGGGCCGCCGCTGCATCTCAACGCTCCCCGAGATGGCCAGCGCATCCTCAAGTTCGACGCCGAGATAACGCACTGTGCTGTCCATCTTCGCATGCCCCAGCAGGAGCTGCACAGCTCGTAGATTGACGTGGTCCCAGAAAATCGAACGGTCGGCTAGGGAGTATCCCGAACCTTTGAAGGGATACGAGAATGGCGAAGCGCCGGAAATTCACCGATCA